>JBGSWX010000063.1:0-6946 GCA_041751695.1 Burkholderiaceae bacterium
GCGCGCCCGGAACCGCTGGATCTGGGTCCTGCTCCCGGAGCGAAGCCACACGCGTCGCCGTCGGTGCGCAAGTTCGCACGCGAGTTGGGGGTCGAGCTGGCGGCGGTGCGAGGCAGCGGGGCCAAGGGGCGTGTCACCGAAGACGATGTGCGCGAGCACGTGAAAGGCGTGATGGCTGGCGGCGCCAGACCGGCAGGTGCCGCCACGGCTGCCGCGGTTGCGGTGCCGTCGCACCTGCCGCCATGGCCGCAGATCGATTTCGCGAAGTTCGGGCCGATCAAGCGCGTCGAGATGTCACGCATCCGCAAGATTTCGGGCCCGGCGTTGACGCGCAACTGGGTGACGATTCCACACGTCACCAATCATGACGATGCCGATATCACCGAGCTCGAAGCGTTTCGCGTGCAGTTGAACAAGGAAAACGAGAAGAGCGGGCTGAAGCTGACGATGCTCGCGTTCCTGATCAAGGCGTGCGTCGCGGCGCTGAAGAAGTTTCCCGAATTCAATGCCTCGATCGACGCCGAAACCGGCGACGCGGTGATCCTGAAGGAATATTTCCACATCGGCTTTGCCGCCGACACGCCCAATGGCCTGATGGTGCCGGTTGTCAAGGACGCCGACAAGAAAGGCGTCATCGAAATCGCGCAGGAAACCGGTGCGCTCGCCGTTAAAGCACGCGACGGCAAGCTCGGTCCGGGCGACATGCAGGGCGGGACGTTCTCGATCTCGTCGCTCGGTGGCATCGGCGGCACGTACTTCACGCCGATCATCAATGCGCCGGAGGTCGCCATCCTCGGCGTATGCCGCTCGCAAACGCGGCCGGTGTGGGACGGCAAGCAGTTTGCGCCGCGCCTGATACTGCCGCTGTCGCTGTCGTGGGATCACCGGGTCGTCGACGGTGCGGGCGCTGCGCGCTTCAATGCCTATCTCGGGCAGGTTCTTGCAGATTTCCGAAGAGTGCTGCTCTAGTGCAATGACCACGATCGTCGTTGTAAAGAAGAATGGCGAGATCGCCATTGCGTCGGATGCGCTGGTGACTTTCGGTGAGACGCGGCTGCCGCACGGCTATGAAGTCAACGAGAAGATTTTTTCGATCGGCAATTCGTACGTCGGCCTGGCAGGAAGCACCGCACATTTTGTGGTGCTGTCCGAAGCGATGCGGCAATTGGTCGACGAGTGCAAGCTCGGTAGCCGCCAGGAAGTGTTCAGCACGTTTCAGCGCCTGCACGTGCTTTTAAAGGACAAGTTTTTTCTCAATCCGAAAGAGGACGATTCTGATCCGTACGAGTCCTCGCAGATCACCGCGCTGATCGCCAATCCCTCCGGCATCTACGGTGTGTACTCGTATCGCGAGGTGTTCAGCTTCGATCGTTTCTGGGGCATCGGATCAGGCCGCAACTTTGCCTTGGGTGCCATGTACGCCTCGTACGACAAGGCGAAGAGCGCGCGCAGCGTTGCCGAGATCGGCATCAAGGCCGGCTCGGAGTTCGACAAGAGCTCGGCGCTGCCGCTGCGTGTTTTCAGTTTTCCTGCGGCGTCTGCGTCGGAGGGTCAACCTTCGCCAGAGCAACCATGAGTGCTGTCGAAGTCAGCGTGCCGGACATCGGCGACTTCAAAGAGGTCGAAGTCATCGAAGTACTGGTCAAGGCGGGCGACACGATTGTGAAAGAGCAGTCGCTGATCACGGTTGAGAGCGACAAGGCGTCGATGGAAATTCCATCGTCTGCGGCCGGCGTCGTCAAGGAATTGCGCGTCAAGCTGGGTGACAAAGTCTCGAAGGGCAGTGTGGTGTTGCTGCTCGAAACTTCCGCCGAAGCAGAAGCGTCCGCTGCTGCTGCCGCGCCTCCACCTGCCGCAAAACGCACGGCTGCGCAACCTTCGCCTGATGTCCAAGCCGCAACGGGCACCGACGGGGCCACGCCGGACATCGAGTGCGACGTATTGGTCATCGGCGCCGGCCCGGGCGGATACTCCGCCGCGTTTCGCGCCGCCGATCTCGGCCAGAAGACAGTGCTGGTCGAACGCTATGCGACGCTCGGCGGCGTGTGCCTCAATGTGGGATGCATCCCATCGAAGGCGCTGCTGCACGTGGCCTCGGTGATGGACGAAGCGTCGCACTTCGCCCAGATTGGCGTGGACTTCGGCAAGCCTGTGCTCGATCTCGACAAGCTGCGCGCGCACAAGGCCAGAGTGGTCGGCAAGCTCACGGGCGGGCTGGACACGATGGCCAAAGCGCGCAAGGTGACTGTGCTGCGCGGCGTCGCTGCTTTTACCGGTCCGCATCGAGCGCAGGTCAGCACGACGGCCGGCGACGGCCGAGATGTCAGCGGCGAGAAAAAAGTGGTTCGCTTCGCGAAGGCCATCATCGCGGCCGGCTCCGAGGCGGTAACGCTGCCTTTCATACCCGTAGATCCGCGCATCGTCGATTCGACCGGCGCGTTGCAGTTGAGCGCAGTGCCCAGACGCATGCTGGTGATCGGCGGCGGCATCATCGGGCTCGAGATGGCCACCGTGTATTCGACGCTCGGCGCGCGCATCGATGTCGTCGAAATGCTCGATGTCCTGATGAACGGCGCCGATCGCGACCTGGTCAAGGTGTGGCAGAAGTTCAACGACAAGCGCTTCGACAAGGTGATGTTGAAAACGAAGACGGTGGGCGTCGAAGCGAAACCGGACGGCATCCTCGTCAAGTTCGAAGGCGAGCAGGCGCCGTCGCAGGCGCAGCTGTACGACCTGGTGCTGGTCAGTGTAGGTCGCGCGCCGAACGGCAAGAGCATCGGGGCCGATGCCGCGGGTGTGAATGTGACCGAGCGCGGCTTTGTCGAAGTCGATCGGCAGAAGCGCACCAACGTGCCGCACATCTTCGCCATCGGCGACATCGTCGGCAACCCGATGCTGGCGCACAAGGCGGTGCACGAAGGTCATGTGGCGGCCGAAGTCGCGGCGGGCGAGAAGAGCTACTTCGATGCGCGCGTGATCCCGTCGGTGGCGTACACCGATCCTGAAATCGCGTGGGCCGGCATCACCGAAGACGAGGCCAAAGCGCAAGGTATCAAGGTCAAGGTCGGCAAATTTCCGTGGCAGGCGAGCGGCCGTGCGATTGCCAACGGGCGCGACGAAGGCTTTACCAAGCTGATCTTCGATGAAGCAACGCACCGGATTATCGGCGGCGGCATCGTCGGCACGCACGCCGGCGACTTAATCAGCGAAGTCGCGCTGGCCATCGAGATGGGCGCCGATGCCGTCGATATCGGCAAAACGATTCATCCCCATCCCACGCTGGGTGAATCGATCGGCATGGCCGCCGAAGTCGCGCACGGCACCTGCACCGATCTGCCTCCGCAGCGCGCCGGTAGGAGCCTCTAGGTCAGCCGTCTGGATGCTTTTTGCGCGATTTGATTTGCGGTCCCGGCGTCGTAACCTTTGTCACCTCAGCACTTCTTCGTAGACTGATAAGTCATCGGGCGATGGGCTTTCTCGAATTTCTCGCCGCGGGCGCGACGCCTGAAGTTGCCGACGATGACATCCCTGCCGACTCGCCGCGCTGGTCCGATCCACGGGCATGGGGCGGGAGCATTCCGACCCGAGGTGAGGCCGTCACCGTAGAAGCTGGCCGCACGCTGGTCATCGATCAGGATATCGACGTCGGGTCGTTGCATATCAAGGGCACGGTTGTTGTCGCGCGCAGCGACGTTCGCATTGGCGCCCAATGGATCCTGGTGGAGAACGAGGGCGCCCTGATCGCCGGTAGCGCAGACAACCCGTTCAAGCAGCAACTGCGTATCACGTTGTGTTCGGATGCCGTGGAAAATGCGCCTGCTCATCCGCTGCTGGGAAGCAAGTTCCTCGCCGCGCTCGATGGCGGAACCATCGATCTGCACGGCGAAGCACGCACGTCCTGGGTGCCGCTGGGCAGCAGCACGGCGCCGGGGCACGACATGCTGCGCTTGTTCCAGCCGGTCGATTGGCGTGCGGGCGAGCGCATCGCGGTCGCATCGGGCGCCGATCACTGCCTGCTCGAAGAGCGAACGATCGCCGATGCGGGCGCCGATTGCCTGACGATGCGGCTGGCAGCGCCGTTATGGCATCGGCATCACGGCAAGCAGGCCACACTGCGCCAAGTGTTGCCAGGTTCGATCGCCAAGGTCGTGCTGCTGTCGCGCAATATCGTGATCGAAGGCTGCGTGGATTCTGAGCGCAACAGTGTCGGCGCGTACTGCATGATCGGCGCCACCTCGGAGCATCCTGCGCGACAATCGATTGGCCGCTTCTCCGGTGTCGAATTCCGCCGCATGGGCCAGTTCAATCGTCCCGGCCGTTATCCGCTGCATTGGCACAACAATGGCGACGCCGTGGATAGTTCGGTGATCGGCTGCCTGATTCATCAGTCGTATCAGCGCGGCATTGTCACCGTCGGATCGCGCCACGTTCGCATCAGCGGCAACGTGGTGATGAAGCCGTACGGCCACGGCTACATCGTCGAAAGTGAAGATAACTCGCCGCAGCTGGTGACGACCAACCTTGCGTTGCGCCCGCGCGTAGTTCGCTTTGCCGATCAGAAAATGCGCAGCTACTGCGAACACCGGCCGCGCGCATTCTGGGTCGTGCAGTCGAGCACTGCCCGCAGCGCGGTGCACTGACTCTTTCGCCCTCTCACTCGCCCGTATCATTCGCGCCAGGCAACCGCGGGCGCAGCATGTCGACGCAGGACGATTCAAAACGGGCGGTCGCACGGGCCGCGATTCGTTTCGTCAAAGACGGCGAGATCATCGGCGTCGGCACGGGCTCGACAGCCGACTACTTCATCGACGAGCTCGCGCAGTGCAAACACCGCATCGCGGGTGCGGTGCCTAGTTCCGAGCGCAGCGCCGCCCGGCTTGCCCAGCACGGAATCCGCCTGTTCGATCTGAACGACGTTGAGACACTGTCGGTCTACGTCGATGGCGCCGACGAGATCGACGCTGACTTTGCAATGATCAAGGGCGGCGGTGGAGCGCTGACGCGCGAGAAAATCGTCGCGGCGGTGGCGCAGACGTTTGTCTGCATTGCAGATGAAACCAAGAAGGTAAAAATGCTGGGCGGGTTTCCGCTGCCCGTGGAAGTGGTGCCGATTGCGCGCGCCTACGTCATGCGCGAGCTGGCGCGCCACGGCAAACCCACGATCCGGGCGGGCTTTGTCACCGACAACGGCAACGCGATCATCGACGTGCATGGCCTCAAGATCGACGACGCCGGCGCGCTCGAGCACAGCATCGACCGGCTGGCGGGCGTCGTCACAAACGGCTTGTTTGCCGCGCGCGGCGCCGATGTGCTTTTGCTGGGCACCGCGAATGGCGTGATCGAATCGCACAAAGACGGCGCTCGCAGCGGGAGGCGGTAGTGCCGACTGGAACGCTGAAGCGGTACCGCGGTCCATCGCTGCTGACGATGGTTCTGCGCGGCCTCGGCTGGTTTGTTGCAGCAGTGATCGTGATTGCTGCGACGTACGTGACCGCCGCGATTGCGCTCGGAGCGCTCCCGGTCAACGCATCGTTCGTCGAGTCCGCCGACGGCATTCCGATTTATCTGCGCACCAACGGCGTTCACGCCGAGTTGATTCTGCCCACGCGGGCCGCCGAGGTCGACTGGAGCGTCGACCATCCGCCCGCGCACATGCGCTCGCTGGCCGAGCCGCTCGAATGGGTAGCGTTCGGTTGGGGCGACCGAGGATTTTTTGCTCACACGCCCACCTGGGCTGACTTGAAACCGGCCACCGCGCTGGTCGCGCTCAGCGGGTTCGGTCCCGGCGCGATGCATGTCGAATACATCGAATCTCCGCGCTCCTACAAGGCGCGCGAAGTCAAGATCAGTGTGGAGCAATACGCGCGGCTGGTGTCGCACATCCGCGCCTCATTCGCGCGCGACGCGGCGGGGCGCCCCAAGCGCGAGCCGTTGCCCGGCTATTTCGCGCACGATGCGTTTTACGAAGCGAGCACCGGCTACAAGTTCTGGTTCACCTGCAACGAGTGGGTGCGCAAGGCGCTCAGCGAATCAGGCGTGCGCGCGCCCGTGTGGTCGCCATTCGATACCGCGTTGTTCTACCAACTACAAGAGATCGAGCGATAGCGTGCAGCAGCGGCTGGCACAGCTGCACCGCCTACGTCGTCGGGCACTTCGTGCCAACCACTGCGGTACTCGCCAAGCCGGCGCGAAACAGGGCTAAAGCGCTGTTTCGCTCAAAGCCCCGGCTCGGCTCCGTTCCTCGGGCGACGACTCAAAGGCGGCGCATCTGCGCCAGCCGCTGCTGTCGCGGCATTACCTCACACAAGATGTTTTTTTTCCTCTTCTTTTACCCCAACCAAAGAGAACGCTCCGACGCGCACGCGTTTGGCGTAGCTGCGCTGCCTTTGGAGTCGTCGTCGAGGAGCGGAGCGCCAGCGGGTCCTAAAGGGCCTGCCTGTTGGAGTGAGCGAAGCGAGCGAGTTTGCAGGCCCGCCGCTGACGCGAGTACCGCAGACAAGGCACGAAGTGCCCGACCACTCAGGTAGCGCAGCTACGCCAAACGCTTGCGCGCCACGACGAGTTTTTCTTAAGCACTCGGCGGAACGTACCCCTGCGCCACATCCGCCCCGTCGCCAAAAAAGTGCTTCTCCATCTGCGTCAGCAGATACTTGCGCGCGCGCGTGTCGGCGAGATTCAAACGGTTTTCATTGACCAACATCGTCTGATGCTTCAGCCAGCCGGCCCATGCTTCCTTCGAGACGTTTTCCCACAGTCGTTTACCGAGATCTCCCGGCACCGGCGGAAAGTCGAGACCTTCGGCTTCTCGGCCCAGCTTTACGCAATTCACCATTCTTGCCATAACACTCCTAGATCTGCTTGAGCAGCACCTGCGACCGGCGCTGCCAGTTGTACATGTTCTGCCGCGCGTGCGGCAGATCGTCGACCGTTGCAGGCTTGTAACCGC
>JBGSWX010000064.1:0-2249 GCA_041751695.1 Burkholderiaceae bacterium
GCATCCGCGAAGAAGGGTATCTGATGTTCCCACGACCACGCATTGTCCGGAAACCCGTGCAGCATCAGCACAAGCGGGCCGTCGCCCTGCTCCAGATAAGCAAAGCGCAAGCCATTCGCCTCGATGTATTTTTCCTTCATGTGTGTTGGATCAACCCATTCCTATCGCGATTGTCGCTTTGCTATGTTGACCGATACTTACAAGCACCTTTGCCCGGCGGCGTAAGCGGCACTCGCCAATTCATTTGATGCGCGCCCGAAAGCGGATGGTGAAGCTGCTGTTCGAGGCGAGGCTGCCTGTGGGAGCGAAGCGCAGCGCATTGACGTTCGCATCGTAACCCGCCACCGGGACGTAGGTATAAGTCGCACCGCCATTGTTCGAGTAGGCCAGGTTTGCTGCTGCGAAACTCAGCCCGCTCGTGCCGGGAATGAATTCAAAATTGGTGGTGAGCGGTCCTGCATCGTCGATGTCGCCATTATAGAACGTCACGTCCGCAGGCATTACATCGGTGAGCACGGTGGTCGACAGATCGACCGGCGACGTGTTCGCGTTTGCGATGGTGAGCGAGTAAATCGCGTCGCCGCCAGGAATCAGCTTGGGGTTGGTTGTGCCGTTCACCGGGTCCGACCATGGGGCGCTGGTCTTGGTCACCGTTAGGTTCGGCATCGGGCAGAAGCTCAAGCCGCTGATGCCGATGGCCTGCTCGAAGGTGGCGGTCTCGAAACCGCGAGGCGCATTGCCGAAGCGGACGGTGATTGAGTTCACCGGTTGCGGAAAGAGCGCAACCAGATTGCCAGTGTCGCTATTGTCGCCCGACGCGGCGTTGCCCGCCGCTTGCGACGAATTGATGATAACCGGCGTCGCCGAAGATCCGACCGTCACGCTGGATCCGGGCGCGGTTCGAACACCCGCGGGCGCGTTGCTGTTGCCGAACGGCGTGGATAGCGAGGGTGTGTAGGTGTTAGCGCCGTCGGTGCCGGTAATCTGGACGATATCGAGATAAAGGAACGCCGAATAGTCGATGTCATAGAGGGTCAGGGACGCGTCGCGGACAAGTACGCCACCGGCCATGGTATAGGTTACCGTGATCACATTGCTGGCGCCGGCAATGTTGGCGGTACGCGCATCGAAGGTTCCGCCCACCACGAGTGTCCGCGCGGCGGCGTTGGCACCGGTGACGAACGTGTTGATGGCGGGTAGCGGATTGATGAAGTTGTAGGTCGCCGAGGTCAGGCCATTGGTGGTGAAGCTGACGGTGAAATTCTGCATCGCGCCCAGCGCGTTGCTCGCGGTATGGATATAGCTCCCGGCATAGCTGAGCGTCGCTGCGGGCTGATTCGAAAATGAAAAGTTATACTGGTTTGCGGCGGCGCAGCTCGCGTGTGCCGCCGGGGTCGCGAATGCGAACATCCATGCTGCGGCCCAGACCGGCGGCCGCAGCCGCGCTGTGGGAGATTCAACAGGGGACGAAGGAGATCCTCGAAACACCGACCTTCTTTCCTACGCAATCGACATTCTCTAATTGGGTCAATTATAGCCCAAGTGACGTGACCCCCAACGTTCATCCGTCCAGAACTAGAGTCCGGTCATTGTTGTCGCGCGTGAGCGCGGGTGAAGCAATGGCCTGCACGCGTGCAGGCCATTGCTTTTCGAGTTCGGCGGCGAACGCCGCCGGAGTGGCATAGCCGAGCGACGAGTGCGGCCGCTCGACGTTGTAGTCATCGACCCAGGCGGCGACCTTCTCGCGGGCGTGCGCGATGCTCGTGAACAGCGTCTCGTTGAGCAGCTCGTCGCGCATGCGACCATTGAAGCTTTCGACATAGGCGTTCTGGGTCGGCTTGCCTGGAGCGGTATAATGCCATTCCACCTTGGCCTGGCCGCACCATTCGAGCACCGCGTTCGAGGTCAGCTCGGTGCCGTTGTCGCTGACGATCATGCCCGGCTTGCCGCGCACCGCGATCAGGCCGGTCAGTTCACGCACGACCCTTTTGCCCGAGATCGACGTGTCGGGAATCGCCGCCAGGCATTCGCGCGTCATATCATCGACGATATTGAGCACCCGGAACCGGCGCCCCGTCGCCATCTGGTCGTGCACGAAGTCGAGGCTCCAGCGCTGGTTGGGTAACATCGGTACCGGGGCCGGCGCGCGGGCACCTACCGCGCGCTTGCGTCCACGCCGCCGCCTGACGGTCAAGCCCTCCTCGCGGTAGAGCCGCTGCGTCTTCTTGCGGTTGATCGCGATGCCATCG
>JBGSWX010000065.1:0-1613 GCA_041751695.1 Burkholderiaceae bacterium
TCCAGACACTCGGGCAGCAAGAGGGTCTGGCTGCGGTCTTCACCTTCGATGAATCGCTTCATCACTCACCCCATCGCATCGATGAAGCAATGCTGCCGCATAATTCCTACGCTGTGTTTTCACACACCCTCGGCCAATTGCGGACTCCCATTCTGTGCAGTGCGCTGAAGCTTCGCTGAGAAGCGTCGCCCTTTTTCATGTAAGGATCGAGCGACCATGATTGTCACGTTTGACCTCTTCAGCGCCATGACCAACAGTCGTGCCGGAGGCTCCCAAACGTTTGCCAAGCTCGCACGGAGCCGCGGTTGGGAGTACACGGGACAGGCGTTGTACGACCGATGGGACGCGCACAACAAGGTGGGGCAGCGCACCGCCACGGCTCCCACTACGTTTCACGACCTGTCATTGCGCGCCTTGCGACAGACGTACGTTGACTTCGGACTCGATATCTCCAAGGCCAACGAGGACATGTTCGCTCTCGAAAACTCGGTTAGCGAGTGGCCCTTGTGGCCCGACATTGCTGATGCGGTTCGCGAAATCGCCGAGCGCACCCGGGTCGGACTGCTTTCGAACGTTGACGATCGGCTGGCTCGAAGGACCCGAGCTTTTCGCCTCATAGAACCCGAGCTAGCGCTGACATCGCAGCGGCTCGGAGCATTCAAGCCTAACCCAGAGATCTACCAAGCCGCAGTCGCGGCGGTTGCCCCTGCGAAGCTAGTGCACATAGCCGCATCAGCTCGCGACGTCCGCGGCGCGCTCGAAGCTGGCATCACCACCGTGCGGCTCGCGCGACCAGGCCACAATCTCGACGCAGAAGGCCCGAAGCCTCGCATAGAGGTCGAAGACGCCGCGGATCTGCTGGGGCTGCTCGCGGGGTTGTGACTGATCCGTTCGGCGGCAGCGAGTACCCGCGATCCACGCATGTGCCAGCGTTCGAGATCCGACGTTCTGTGAGCGCGCTCAACGTTCGACAATTCGGCCTTGCGACGCGGAGACCCTAGTCAAAGCTGCCCGAGAATGCGCGGTGGACGGGTTGCTGACATCCGGTCAGCTCAGCATCCAGTTTCCTACCACCGATGAAGGTCGCTCTTGTCACGTCGTCGATGCCGCTAGCAATAACTTTAATTACGAGTGAGCCTAACTTTGACGATGTTAAGTTCAGTTTGAGTCGTCAAACGTCGATGTTGCCCGCGGCAAGCGCATTGGACTCGATGAATTGCCGGCGCGGCTCGACTTCGTCGCCCATCAGCGTCGTGAAAATCTGATCGGCGCCGATCGCGTCGTCGATCTGCACTTTGAGCATGCGGCGCACCGAGGGATCCATCGTTGTTTCCCACAACTGCGACGGATTCATCTCGCCCAGGCCTTTGTAGCGCTGGCGCGTGACGCCGCCTTCGGCTTCGCGCATCAGCCAATCGACGGCCTCGGCGAAGCTCGATACGGTGGCCTGCTTTTCCTTGTCGCCTACGCCACGCACGATGCGCGCTCCGGCGCCGATCATTCCCATGAACGTGCGCGCGGCGGTGGCCAGCGTTGCATAGTCGGACCCGTGCACGAAATCGGCATCGATCGCACTTAACTTCACGTTGCCGTGATGGCGGCGCTCGATGCGC
>JBGSWX010000066.1:0-2887 GCA_041751695.1 Burkholderiaceae bacterium
CGGCCACACTGCGACCAGCAGCAGGCTCGCAGCGAGCGCCGTGGCAATTGCATAACCGGATACCGCAGGCGCGCCGCCGCGCGCAGCGAGCTGTAAACGTGAATCATCTTTCTTGTCTGTCCAGTGCATGCCGACGTAAAACAGCGCGAACATCGCCGCGCCAAAGATTAACCATCCCCACCAGTTGTGGTCAGCGCCGGTACCCATCCTGTTGTCGGAAAAGTGTCCCAATAGAACGATCGCGTAAGCCCGCAGCCAGTTGGCCAGCAACGCGGCCGCGAGCGCAAGCATGACAAAGACGATGCGCTTTATCGGCGCGCGATACTGCAGCCAGGCAAAGATGCAACCGGTCATCATGGCTGCGATCAAGAAGCGCACGCCGCCGCACGCTTCTGTCACCGACCAGCTGCCGCTTGGAACGACGAAGTAGTTGCCTTCTCGATAAACCGGCATCCCGGTTACGCGCAGCGCCCAAACGGTCACGTCTGCCGTCCACTCTGTCAGCACCGGTAACCACGCCTCACCAAATGGCACCGCAAAAAAGAGAAATCCCAAGGGGAAGGCGAGCTGACGCGTCCAGCGCCAGCCGAGCACGGTCAATGCGGTTGCAACGGCCATGCCGACCGCGGCAAACTGCGCGACGACCTCAACGCTTGCGAGTTCGCCCAGCAGCCAGATGGCGCCGATCGCGGCAACGACAGCAAGTCCGGGCCAGAACGGCTTCAAAGGCGCGGAAGCGAGCGCCGCAGATTCCCGCCACACCATCCATACGGCGACCGGTATCACGACATAGCAGTGGCCGTAGGTCGAGGAGTGCTGCCAGACCTCGACCATCGATCGGGTCGTCGACCAGAGCGCGGCAAGGATCGAAATAACGATCAGGGCAAAGAGCAGCGTGACCAGCATGCGCCCACGAGTCGCGGCGTTCTGACCGGTGCGCGTACCTGGCTGCGCGTCAGCGTGCATTGAGTGATCTACCGGCAATATCCGCGCGGCATCCGCTTGGCTCGAGCAACTTGTCGAACGCCGACAAATTGCGCTCCCAACAATAATCAGCAACGATGCGCGCGCGCGCGCGCCGACCCATCGCGCCTGCCACCTCCGGTCGCATCACTGCCAGCACCTTGCGACAAAATTCTTCGGCGTCACCAGCGGTCTCGAAATCGACGCCGGGGACTGCCGTGACTCCACCGGTCGCGGCGGACGACGCCACTACGGCTTTGGCCATCGCCATCGCTTCGAGAATCTTGTTTTGAATTCCGCGCGCCAGTCTCAGCGGAGCCACGACTGCGGCCGCGTGCTGCAAATACGGCCGCACATCGGGCACCGTGCCGGTGACGCTGACGCGTGGGTCCGCAGCAAGCACGCGCACGTTTTTCGCCGGATTCATTCCGACGATATAGAAGCGCGCGTCGGGCCGTTGCTGCGCCAGTTGCGGCAGCACTTCGCGCGCGAACCAGCAAACCGCGTCGATGTTCGGCCAGTAATCCATCGCGCCCGTAAAGACAATCGGTGCTTCGCCGGCCGCGTACGGTGACGCGCGATCATCCCGCGGCGCGAAATAGTCGATGTCGACGCCGCTTTCTATGACGTGCACGCGGCCTTTGCTTTCCGGCGCCAGCCGAACGAACAAGTCGGCCTCACCGCGCGTTATGAGCACAATGGCGGCAGCCTGCGTCGCTGCTCTGCGCTCGACCGCGAGCAGCTTCACACCTTCGCGCCGATAGATAAACGAAAAAGGCCAAGTGTGACGTTCGGAGTACTGCGTCCACTTGGCGGAATCGACGTCGACCAGGTCGAGCACCACGTGCAAATCGGGCCGCCGCTCGACGTATTGCGCCATTGCGGCCGAAAAGACCACGGCCTTGCGAATGTTGTTCCTGGTAATTGTCGCCTCGACCCACCGCTGCAGCTGCGCGCTGCGGTAGTACGGCAACGTGAGCGGCTCCCCGGTCAAAAATCCGCCGACGACACTGCGCAACCTGGCTGCGCGCGGATGCAAAGCTACGACGCAATGCGAAGCACAAAGCTCCTCGAGTGCGGACACGTGCTCGGCATCGGCGGGATTGTCGATAAAGGTTCCAAGATGCACGCCATAGCGTGCAGCAAGATATCGCAACAAATGGTGCGAGACGATTTTGTCGCCCTTGTTTGGTGGAAAAGGGATCCGGTGGACCAGAAGCAATATGGGCTCCATCGTGCGCGCGCCTTATCCGAGGTTGCGCACGATCGACGGCCCGATCGCGTTGACGAGGGGCCGTGGCAGGCGCCGCCACAGCCTAATCGCCGCTCGATACTTTGCATTTGACGGATTATTCTGCGGAATGCCGCCGCCCTTGAGAAGCTTGTATTCGTAGTGCAAAGGCTGCGGCACAAAGCCCCAGTTCTTCTTGAAGTCAAACGAGCCCGCACCGCGTTTGGAACGGCCGTAATCGAAAATGCGGCAGCCGCGCTCGCTCGCGCGCCGCATCAGCTCCCAATACTTGAAGTCGTTGCCCGCGAGTTCGCGCGCATCGACGATGTCACCCGCGTAGTACGGCAAGACTTCATCGCGAAAGTAGAACGACAGCACACCGGATACCGGCCGACCTTCGGCGGTCACCACCGTCATCACTTCGCACGCAGCGCCGAATCCGCGTTGCAGCGACTCGAAATAGCGCTTCGGAAAAGGCGGCGTTCCATGCCGGTGTGCATTGTCAGCGTACAGATCGAAAAAGCGGTCGACACCTGCATCGATCGCGCTGATGAGACCGCGTTGCATGCCCTTGCGCACCATGGCGCGCTGTTTGCGCGGAATCGCCTGCATGTTCGCTTCGACATCGGGAGCAATCTCCTTGCGAAACGTTACGAACAGGTCCTGGTGCGGCCATCCGGGCTCGTGGACCTC
>JBGSWX010000067.1:0-5293 GCA_041751695.1 Burkholderiaceae bacterium
AAAAGGCTGACGGCACGACGTACCTTCAGCCATATAAAGGCCGCAAATAATCCGCTGCAGTGAACTCTCTGTGTCAGGCAAGATGGCCGTGGCGCCGGCGGATGTCGCGACCATCACGGTCGACGCAGCGAGCGCCCTGACCATACTTGGAAGCTTCAGCACTTTCATGACATGTCTCATCAGAACGTCGATCGCCTCATGGCGAACAGAAGCATATACCGAGCCGCAGAATAAATCATGCTAACGGTGGAATTCCGACAGCCGGCGTGTGCAACTGCGACTCGGCGCTCTCGCGCAGCAGCATGCTGCGTGCCCAGTCAGCGCCGAAAGTTTGCTCGTGTAACATGAAACGCTCAAATTGCGCGGGGTGGAGCAGTCTGGCAGCTCGTCGGGCTCATAACCCGAAGGTCACAGGTTCAAATCCTGTCCCCGCAACCATTACCCTGACTACGCAAAAATGGGCCGCTCGCAAAGCGGCTCATTTGCGTTGGGGCCGGAGTTTGGCCGTGGGCGACCCGCACCTGAGCACGACGTGAGCTTTACAGCCACCGCCAACGCGCCCTGCTGCGCGATCGACTTTGGAACTTCGAATTCGGCAGTGGCAGCGGCGATCAGCGATCCACAGCACGCCGGGCACGCGATGGTTGAGCTCGCACCGCTCGAACACGGTGAGACCAGCATGCCGACCGCCGTGTTTTACAGCGCCGACGACGGCGGCCGCAGTTTCGGGCGCGCGGCCATCGCATCGTATGTCGACGGTGATGAAGGCCGCCTGATGCGATCGATCAAGAGCATTCTCGGCTCGGACTTGATGGATGAGTCGACCGAGCTCGCGAGCGGATTGCAGATCAGATACGTCGATGTGGTCATCGCCTACCTACGCCACATCAAGACGCTGGGTGAGGCGCACTGGCAGCAACCGATCGAGCGGGCCGTCATCGGCCGCCCGGTCTTTTTCGTCGACGACGACCCGCGGCGCGATGCCAAGGCGCAGCAAACACTGCTCGATGCGGCGCGCGCAGCCGGAATATCGAGAGTCGAATTCCAGTTCGAACCGATCGCGGCTGCGCTCGACTACGAATCGCGACTGCAAGCGAGCGATGGCGAGAACCTGGTGCTGGTGGCAGACATTGGCGGTGGCACTTCCGATTTTTCGGTGGTGCGAGCAAGTGCGGCTGCGCATGGCCGAGTCGATCGCCGCGACGACATCCTGGCCAATTACGGCCTGCACCTGGCGGGCACCGATTTCGACCGGGCGGTGAATCTCGCGAAGATCATGCCGGTGCTGGGACTCAACGGCAGCGGGCCCGGCGCACGCCCGGTGCCGTCCAAAATCTATTTCGATTTGGCGACCTGGCACCTGATCAACACGACGTACGCTCCGAATCGGGTCATCGAACTGCGCATGATGCGCAACATGTACGACGATCAGCAGGCGCATCAACGGCTGATGCGCGTGCTCACACAGCACCGAGGGCACGAGCTGGCCGCGCGCGCGGAGTCTGCCAAGATCGCCGTGTCGGAGTCGGGTGCCGTGTCGATCGACCTCGAATTCATCGAGCCCAATCTGCGCCTGCCGTTCGTCGAGCACGAACAGCAGTCCGCGCTGCAGGATGACGTGGATCGCATCGTCGATACCGCGCGCCAGGCCGTACAGATGGCGCAACTCGACGCCAAGGAAATCGACGCCGTCTATTTCACGGGCGGGTCCACCGGGCTCGACTTCATGGCGGCGCGGCTTGCCGCCACCTTCCCCGCCGCGCAAGCGGTGCGCGGCGATCGCTACGCGAGCGTGGTCAGCGGGCTGGCGATTACGGCGCAGCGGAGGTTCGCGCTGAACGGCTAGGCTGGGAGGACGACGTGTCGCCACGAGCAGGGGTCGGCAGACTAGAATAGTGCGTGCGCATCGGCGACCGGTGCACTTATCAACTACTCGTGGAGACCGCATGAATCAGAGCGTGCAAACCGCATCCGGCTACGGCGACTCGACCGCATTGGCCGTCCAGCGCAATCGAGTTCTGCGCAATACCTACTGGCTGTTGGCGTTGTCGATGATTCCCACCGTTCTGGGCGCGTGGATCGGCATCTCTACCGGCATCGCACGGGCCATGTCGCCGGGGATCAGCCTGATCGTGTTCCTGGGCGGCGCCTTCGGGCTCATGTTTGCAATCGAAAAGACCAAGAACTCGGCCGCCGGCGTGCCGCTGCTGCTGGCGTTCACATTTTTCATGGGGCTGATGCTGTCGCGCCTGCTGGGAGCCGTGCTCGGCCTGAGCAACGGCGCCGGCCTGATCATGGTGGCGTTTGCCGGGACCGGTGCCGTGTTTTTCGGCATGGCCACGCTGTCGTCAATCATCAAACGCGACCTGTCGACGATGGGAAAGTGGCTTTTCATCGGCGCCGTGATGGTGTTCGTCGCGATGATCGCCAACTTTTTCATTCAATCGAGCGCGCTGATGCTCACGTTGATGGTGCTCGCGATCGGCATCTTCTCGGCCTTCATCCTGTATGACCTGAAGCGCGTGCGTGACGGTGAGGAAACCAACTACATCACAGCCACGCTGGGCGTCTACCTGAGCCTGTACAACGTGTTCCAGAGCTTGCTGGCGCTGCTGGGCATCTTCGGCGGCGAGCGCGACTGAGCCTGACCTGAGTCTCACTGGTACCAGCACCGAATTCGCCTGATCGTTCGCCTCTCAGGCGAATTCGAGTACCACGCGCCGCGTCCTGGCGCTCTTCTTCTCGATCTTTGCCACCCGAATTGCCCCGATCTCGGACGTGTTGCGCACGTGCGTGCCGCCGCACGGCTGCAGATCGACTTCGTGCACGCGCAGCAGCCGGACGCGGCCGTAGCCGATCGGCGGACTGACGCTCATCGATTTCACCAGCTGCGGGTTGGCGCGCATCTCGTCGTCGCTGATCCACTCGCACGACACCGGGCTGGCCGCGGCGATCAGCGCATCCAGTCCGTCCTGCACGTGCTGCTTGTCGAGCAGATCGGTCATCGCGAAGTCGAGCCGCGCGTAGTCGTTGGTGATGCTGCAGCCATCGACCGGTTGCTGGACGATGGCGCAGAGCAGATGCGTCGCGGTGTGGAAGCGCATATGCCGATAGCGCCGGTCCCAGTCGATCTGCGCGCGCACAGCGGTACCGGGAGCCAGCCTGTCGCGCCAGTCGTTGGTGGGATCGATGACGTGCAGCGCATCGTCGGGCGTGGCGGCGTCGCGCTTGGCCTTGCACGCATCGATGACGCGCAGCTGCACGCCATCGGCGGTGGTCAGAAAACCCGAGTCTCCCGCTTGCCCGCCGCCGTGGGGATAAAAAACCGTGCGGTCGAGCTCAACGCCGTCGTCGCCAACCCGTGTGACGACGGCATCGCATTCACGCAGATAGGCGTCCTCGCGGAACAGCGCCTGCGTGGTCACTCCACTGGATCAGGGGTTGGTCGGCAGATTTTCTGCGGTCCACTCGGGCATGCCACCGCGCAGCCAGTACACGGACGTGAAGCCGGATTCGCGCGCGACCTTCGACGCTTTGTACGATTTCCAGCACTCGGCGCCGTTGCAGAAAAATATGATCGGCTGCGTCTTGTTGTCGACCTTGGCAATCCCGCCGAACGAATCGAGCTTCGAATCGAAGTCGAGCGCCTTCAGGCTCTTTTCCCCATACGGAATCAGGACCGAGCCGCGCGCGTGCTTGGTGCTGTATTCGCGCTCGGTGCGCACGTCGATCAGGCGAGCGCCTTTCTGGCTCATCTCATAGGCCTGCTTGGCCGAGACGCGCGTGACGCCGGTCAGCTCGGCGGGGGTGAACAGACCCAGGCTGGCAACGTACTCGTACGGCGCCGCATTCGACGCCGGCACCACGCGGCCGGCGTTCGGGATCAGGTTGTCGGGTGACGCAAGCCACTGCATCACCGCGCGCCGCACATTTTCCGGCGTGTCCTTCTTGACGACCACGGATACGCCGCTCGGCATGTCGCGCGAAGTCGCCAGCACCACGCCCGTCTTCGGATGCGACTGCGACCACTCTTTCCATTCGCTCTCGAGTGCCACCGTGGCTTCAGCGCCGCCGCCGGCCACCGTTATCAATCCCGCGCCGCTGGTCTGGCCGTATGTGACCTGCTTCAGCGAACGCGGCGTCATTCCTTCCTGCTGCAACAAACCGCGCGCCACGTAACTGCGCAACGAATCCTGACCTGGGAAGTACGCGCGCCGGCCCTTCAGATCTGCCAGTGTCTTCAATGTGGGCGATCCCACCAGCACGTACTTTGTTTGACCTGCGGTGGAGCCGATCAGCTCATAGCCATACACGAGCGCCGACGCCGCTACGTGCGCCGGGCCGACGATAACGTCGTACTCGCCGGTCCGCGTGGCGCGCATTGCATCGTGCATGTCACGCATCGGCAGCACAGCAACGCGCCCGCTAAGAGTGCGCTGCAACGGGGTGCCGGCGACCGCGACCGTCAACAGATCGGAGCTTTCGTCGGACAAGTCGGCCACCACCATGACGCGGGTAATCGACGGCGGCGGGGGTGCTGCCAGGGCCGCTGCCGCCGGCAATGCGCCGCAAAAGAGTGCTATCGAAAAATGTTTGATGAAGTTACGCATCCCGCTGACCCTCCAATGAGCCGCCCATCTCTAAAACGGGCGCACCTGATATGTAGTTTGACTATAGAGCGTTCCCGCTGTCCTCCTATCTACCGTGTTCGCGCGCTGCTTTTCAATCGATTGGCAGCCGCTCCAGCGCGGCGTTTCGGCACAGCGGAAAACAACCAGGCGGGCGCTTGCTGCGCGTCAACACTCTGCCCCCACGGCAACATACACAGCGCGAGAACCAGCTTCTCGAACTCGGGCTCGAAGCGGTCGATGACCTGTTGCGGATCGGCGCACAAAGCGCGGTCGGTGATCAGGCCGAACTGCACGCCGCCGTCGTAAGAAAGAATCGAAACGCCGATGCCGATGTCACCCGACTGCGGCACCCAGAACATCAACCGCGTCACGTGCGCTCCGGCCAGATACAGAGCGTGCTGCGGGCCGGGGACGTTGGTCATCACCGCACTCGCCTTGCGCGTCAGAAAACCCAGCGCCTGTTCTTGCAGCATGTGCGGCGCAAACCCCACCGCGCCGAGCAGCCCCATCGATAGCAGCGCCGTGTAGCCGGTCTTCAATTGTTCCATCCGGCGCCGCACTTCGAACACGCGCGCGATCGGGTTGTCGGCTCCGACCGGCAACAACAGCGGCACCAGGCCGAACTTGTTGCCGAGCTCCTTCCACTGGCGCGGATCGCGCAG
>JBGSWX010000068.1:0-9915 GCA_041751695.1 Burkholderiaceae bacterium
ATCGCGACCCAACCGCAAGTCTTCGTCGGCGTCGACGCACCGGACTTCAATCTAGCGCTCGAAGAGCAACTGCGCGGGCAGGGCGTTCGCACGGTGCACTTCGTCAGCCCGTCGATCTGGGCGTGGCGCGGTGAACGCATCAAGCAGATCGCGCGCGCGGTCGATCGCATGCTGCTGGTCTTTCCGTTCGAGCAGAAAATTTATGACGATGCAGGAATTCCGGCGAGCTACGTCGGCCATCCGCTCGCGAGCATGATCCCGCTGATTCCCGACGCAGCCGCCGCGCGCCGGCGATTGGACTTGCAAAGCGAAGGCGCGCTGCTCGCCGTGTTGCTCGGCTCGCGGCCCGACGAAGTGCGCCACAACGGCCCAACGTTCATCGCCGCGATGGCCGCCATCGCAGACGAACAGCCGCAGATGCGCTTCGTGATGCCCGTGGCAGACCCGGCGCTACGCAGCGCCATCGAACCCATGATGGCGGCGCAACCCAACCTCGCGCCGAAAGTCGACATCGTCAACCGCCGCTCGCACGATTGCCTCGAAGCGTCGGACATCGTGCTGGTCGCCAGCGGCACCGCGACGCTCGAAGCTGCGCTCTTCAAGCGGCCGATGGTGATCGCCTACAAAATGTCGCCGCTAACCGCGTGGATCATGTGGCGCAAGGGTACGATTCCCTACGTCGGACTCCCCAACATCCTGGCCGGAGAATTGATCGTTCCCGAGCTGCTTCAGCACCACGCCACACCGGCCGCGCTCGCGCGTGCGGTGCTCGACTGGCTGCACGACGACGCGCGCCGCGCGAGCATCGCCGCACGCTTTACCGAGATGCATCATTCCCTGAAACGCGACACCGCGCGGCTGGTGGCAGACGCCATCTTCGAGGTGGCGCAATGAAAGTGCGCTCGTTCCGCATCATCCTGCGCCGTCGCAAGCCGTTCACCGGCGACCTGTTCGAGCAAGCCGTGTTGGCAAGTGGCGGCTTGATCTGCGGCATCGACGAAGCAGGCTGCGGCCCACTCGCAGGCCCGGTCGTAGCCGCCGCCGTCATCCTCGACCCCAAGCGCCGCATCTACGGCCTGCGCGATTCCAAAGTGCTGAAGCCCGAGCGTCGGGAGCAACTTGCCAAGCGCATCCGCGAGCGCGCCGTCGCATGGGCGGTCGCCGAAGCCAGCGTCGACGAAATCGACGCCATCAACATCCTGCAAGCGAGGCTGTTAGCGATGCGCCGCGCAGTCGACGCGCTAACGGTCACGCCCGAATATGCGCTGGTCGACGGCAATCAAATGCCGCGCCTACCGTTCCCCGGCCGCGCGATCATCGCGGGTGACGCGCTCGAACCAGCAATCTCCGCCGCATCGATCCTGGCCAAGACCGCGCGCGACCGCATGATGCGTGCGTTCGACACTGTTCATCCCGGCTACGGCTTCGCGCAACATATGGGCTACGGCACCCCCGAACACGTCGAGCGCCTGCAATGCCTGGGCCCCTGCATCCTGCACCGACGCACCTTCGCCCCCGTCCGCATGCTCGTCGAAGATGCGCATCTCGTCGACTGACAATCCGATTTATCGGCGGTTGAAGCAGTTAGCGACATCGGCAAGAGCGTGCCGTGAGGCGCGGCGCACGTTGATTGAGGGTGTGCACTTGTTGCAGGCGGCGCTTGATGCGAAGGTGACCATTCACACTTTGGTGCTGCGCGGTGCAGAAACATCCAATGAGGCACTGGAACTCGCGCAAGCTGCGGAGGCGCAATCAAAAGCAAAGTTGATCGAGCTCGCGCCGTCCCTGTACGACACGATTTCACCCGTCGAACATGGCGCCGGCGTGCTCGCCGAAATCGAATTCGTGACGTCGAAATGGCCTGAGCGAATCCTTGAAGACGCGATCTATCTCGATAACGTGCAGGACCCAGGCAACGTCGGCACGCTGCTACGCACCGCCGCGGCGGCCGGCGTCCGGCATGCGATCGCCGGTCCGAGCTGTGCTTACATTTGGTTGCCGAAGGTCATGCGCGCAGCAATGGGCGCGCACTTCGTGCTTGACCTGCACGAACAAATAGCGCCACAGTCAATGCGAGATGCATTCACAGGCGAAGTCCTCGCCGCAGACGCAATCGCTGGCGAAAATTTATTCGAAGCGCAATGGGGAGACAACGCCACGCTGTGGCTGTTCGGCGGCGAAGGGCAGGGCCTAGGCGCAGACGCGCTTCTAACAGCAAACCGCCGATTGCGCATTCCAGTCGACAACCAAGTCGAATCTTTGAATGTTGGCGCAGCAGCGGCAGTCTGCTTATTCGAGCAGAAGCGCAGGCGCAGCTACCGCGCGATCAAATAAGCCGACCACGCGTTATCGCCGCACATCAAGTTCAGCGATATCCGTATTCAGTTCGCGTGCCAAGCGTGCCCGATTAATGATGAAGTCGTTCTTTTTGGCTTCGGCGCTGAGGAATGCATCAAGGTCGCCATGTTCTGCTTGTAGCGCCGGAACCAACTCCAGGAACACCGCGGTCAACTGTGGATCGAAATGCTTCCCGCCTTCAGCCCCGATATGGCGCAGCGCATCCGCGATTGGCCAGGCTTCCTTGTAACTGCGACGATGCGTCAGGGCATCGTAAACGTCGGACAACGCGGTGATGCGCGCGCTGAGCGGAATCATTTCGCCCTTAATTTTCCGCGGATACCCGCTTCCATCCCACTTCTCGTGGTGGTTAAAAGCAATCTCCTGTGCAACAAACAACTGTCCGAGCCCGCCCTCGCCGATGATTTCCCACCCGAACTCGCAGTGCTTCTCCATGATCGAGCGCTCTTCGGGCGTAAAGCGGCCGGGCTTGAGAAGAATCGACTCGGGAATTCGGATCTTGCCCACGTCATGGAGGCGAGCCGAAAGATCGATCATCTGGCACAGCTCGTCGTCCAAGCCCATCTTCTTGGCCAGTTCCCGGGCCATCGCACCCACTCGATAACAGTGCTCACCCGTTTCGTCGTCGTGGAATTCGACGGTGACACTGTTCCGCTCCAAAACCTGCGTGAACTCGCCGAAATCCTGCATCGAAAAGCGCTGGAATTTGAGCTCGTGCTGCTGCAAGTCCATGGCCGCCTCGGCGCGAGCATCTAGGGCCTTCTTGACCTGGACGACGTGGCGATGGTGATGCTCCAGCAGGTTCTTGACTCTGCTGTCCCGGTTCAGCCGGATGACTTCCTGCTGAAATACCAGGGCGTTGTTGGGTTGTTTGGCGACCTCGTAGGCGCGCACGATCGTCGCCAGCGCATCCCGTAAAGCGCTGGGAACACCGCGCCGGCTCTCGTTGATCGCCCGCTGGAGCCTGGAGAGCCCGATGTCACAAGTAGCCGCGTCGTGTACCTCGGCCAGGCCCAGCGCCATCTCGGCGTACAGCTCGCCAAGAGTGCCAGCGCCTTTCGCGTGGAGTCGAGCCAGGCGGGCGCGTTCGTGCGCCAGCGGGACGTTCCGCACTTCGAGCAGAAGACGCGTGTAGGCAAACTCGATCGTTGCGCGCGCCATGCGCTCGCTGTCGTCTCTCGGCTCTGCCAGTAGCTCTATAGCCCGCTCCGCGGCAGCCAAGCCTCGCGAAAAGTCTCGAAGGTAGAGAGACGCGATCGCAATGTTGACAAGCGGGACCGCCTGCGTCAGGCGGGTTGTGTCCACCAACTCTGCGATCTCCACTGCGCGCTCGTAGCACGGAATCGCCATGCTGAACTGACCAGCGTACTGGTGTGCAAGCCCCAAGTTGGTGAAAATGCCGGATTCCTGCTCCGAGTCCTGCGCGCCACGCGCCGCAGGTAAGGCGCGCGTCAGAAACGTCATGGCCGCTGGAAAGTTACCAGTCTCCGCATGCATCAAGCCCAGCATCTTCAGGCACTTCGCGAGAACACCGTCGTTGTTTACGCGCTCTGCAACTTCAAGCGCTTGGTTTGCCGGTTCGATCCCGTCGAACGGAAGGCCACGGAAATATTTATTGCGCGAAATCAGTAGTAGACACATCGCGCGGGCATCGGTCGCGGGTTCCTCCGACAAGGTCGAAAACGCGTCCCATGCCAGATCAAAGATTTCCGAGCCGTCTCCGGTCACCGGCGCATCGCGCAACCGCTGGTCCAACCGATCAAAGCGCTCTGAGAGGTCCGGCGCGTCCGCGAAAGGCAACACGTCGGCCCAAGCCGTCATTGACTGATCAGCAACAAGCATTTAACTTCCGTAAGTCGGATGGACTCAGGAAAGCAAACTACACGTCCGGCGGACCCTGTTTAGAGCCAAAAAGCGCAAGCTTTTGGTCCAATTCAGGGCCTAAAACAGCCTTCGCGCGGAGGTAACCATGGAAGTTGTACTCGAAATGCAAGAAGAAGTGGTCGAACATCCTGATGTTGTCGAGCTGTCCGCTGAATGTCTAAGCATGGTGGGCGGCGGTTTAGGTCACACAGTACTTTGAGCACCCGCTGGGCGGCGACTGCGTCGGTCAAAAAGCAGCGCCGGAATAGTCGTAAAAACGCCCCGCATCGCGGGGCGTTTTATTTGAATCAGAGCCAGCAGGTCGATTACAGAAAGATCTCGCCTGTGCTCCCGCCACCGACCAGATCCAAGTCCGATAAGTTCAATTCGATGTCTTGCCGCGCAACTTCGCCGATTTCCTCTTCAACTACTTCAACCTGGTTGGTGGTATTCATATTCTCTCCTTGCTAGGTGAATTATTGGCGCCTCGACTAGCGTCTCGTTAACGCTGCCATAAGTGTGCACTTGCGGACTGACGACTGCAATCGCCGGGGCGGGTGAGTACCGCGGATTTGCTGATCCCGCACAATGTTGCGGTCACAACTGACGGCCAGAACATGAACGGAGCGGCGCAACAAAGGCTGTTAGAGATCGAAAGCGAACTTAGCGCAAATCTGGCTTCGCCACGCCCGGACACTCTAGCGTTCCTTAACGACGCTATGGCTAGGCTCAGGGAAATTCCTTTCCAGGTGGAACCTGCCCTGCGAGTCGAGTGCCTGCTCAGCATTGCTCA
This sequence comes from Burkholderiaceae bacterium, assembly GCA_041751695.1. Lineage (GTDB taxonomy): Bacteria > Pseudomonadota > Gammaproteobacteria > Burkholderiales > Burkholderiaceae_F > JACCZX01. The sequence goes on from JBGSWX010000068.1 coordinate 5,015, forward strand.
GCAGTTCTATCACCAAGGTCAAAGCGTGTTTAGCGGTGTTGAACCTGCGGCGCTCGCGGTCATGTTAGCTGCTGACTTGGACAACAACGCAGCGTTGAGACGTAAGTCACTCACATTCCAGGGAATCATTCTTTCGCAGACAAACAATCCTGGAGACGCTTTATTGTCGCTAGCAGAGGCATTGCGCCTGGCCGAGGAGTTAAGCGATCACGTAGGCATTGCGTCCGTTTGGAATGCCTTGGGCACCGCGTTCTACGTAGCAGCTCTTTATGCGGACGCCCGGCAATGCTACGAGAGAGCGCATTTCATCGCCGCGGAACATGACGGTCTGCGCTATATCGCTGCTGTTTCCTTGTCCAACGCTGCGATCTGCTGTTTGCACGTGAACGCACTCCCCGAGGGAATCGAAAGAATAGGCAACGCAATTGCGATCATGCCGGCGCCAAGTTCACCGGCGCATCTTCTGGTTCGAGTATTTGCCGAAGGGACGTTTATTCGGTTGCTGCTTCTATCGGGAAGGGTTCAGCAAGCATCCGAACGAGTTCCGTTAGCCAAGCGGTTTGCGGCTGAAGCGAAGTCGGTGCGAGCCGATATTTCTGCCGCGTGTTCAGAAGGTCTCGTGGAGGTTTATTCTGGTATTGGCGATATCGGCCTCTCGCGTGGGATGCAGGCGCTGGAAAAGGCTCGGCAAGTCAAACCGTCGTTGCGAGAAACGTTGCTCGCAATGGTGCAGGCCCACGAAAAGGCCGGTCGTCCCGAGCGCGCACTAGCTCTGCATCGCGAACTGACGCTGCACATTCGCAAAGCGCAGCACGAGAACATCGTTCGACATCAAGAACTGCATCTGAAACAACTCGAGGCCGATGAGGCTGCTCAATTTCCATCGCGCTTGCTAGAGGAGAAAGACGCCGAACTAACACAAAAAATCGCCGCTCAAACAGTCGGCACGAGGCAAGGGCGCTTGCTCGAGCAGATGGCCTTCACCGCCGAGATGCGCGACGATCCGACCGGCGAGCACTGTTATCGCGTCGCTCGGCTGGCGGCGCTACTGGCTAAAGAGCACGGCGAGTCGCCTCAGACCTGCGCCACGATCGAGCTTGCGGCGCGGCTGCACGATATCGGCAAGGTCGGCATTCCGGACACGCTGATGCAAAAGCCCTCGCTGCTTTCGGACGGCGAGCGTCAGATTTTGGAGACGCACGCGAAGACCGGCGCCGAGTTGCTATCCCGAACAAAGGTGTCGTACGGCGAGCTGGCTGAGGACATAGCCCGCCATCACCATGAGCGCTGGGATGGACACGGATATCCCGACGGCATTTTCGGTTCGGCGATTCCGCTCGCGGCCCGCATCGTGGCCGTGTGCGATGTCTACGACGCGATGACGCATGACAAGGCCTATCGGCGCGCGCTATCCGGCGAAGAGGCGGTCGCCGAAATGCTGCGCGGCAGAGCGTTGCAGTTCGATCCGAAATTGATCGACCTTTTCGGTCCGATGATCAAGCGCTTACGCGCCGAGCACGCAGACCTCGATGCGTTTCTCGGGCAAGCGGCACGGCAAACAGCGCTTACGGTGGCGAGGCAGAAGATTGCCGAGTCGCTTGCGAGGCCCATCGAGGGTGTGGAACCCGAACAGCGACTCGCACCAGCAGAAGATACGAATGTCAAATACAGCTGATTGTTTCTCGGCGCGCTAAGTTCGCCTGGCCAATGTTAGAAGAACAAGGATTCAGTCGCGCTGCCGACTGTGATGTCGCACTTGTCTCCACTCTTGCCTTTCGCGCCTTGTATCGAGCCTGCAACAATCCCTCCCACACCTCCCCGGCTTCCGAGGATGGTGCCGAAGTAACAACTCGCGCTGACGGATTGATTTTTGTACTTGCCGTTAAGCCTCAGCGTAGGCGTGTACGGCGGAAAGCGGCCGCGCATGATCGGGTCCCCGTCGATCGTCAGCGTGAGATCGCCTTTGGGTTCGTAGGTACCGCCAAGTTCGAACTTCTGGCCCTCTGACTCCACTGTCTTGTTCTGAGCGACTCGGATCGAGGCGCAGCCCATCACAACGGCCACCGCACCCAGCGAAGCCAACACCAGAGAGAAGCGTTTCACAAGTCCTCCTTTGGTTTGCGCTGCCGTGATCATCCCCAGGAAGGGTACCCACTATCGAATCGATTCGTAAAGAAGAAACTCTCGCTGATGCGCGCTTCATTCAGAAGTTCGGACAAAAATAAGCCCACCTGTTAAGGAAAACCGCTACTTTATGTGGCCACTCCGGCATTCGCTACAGAGGACCTAGCAGAGCTCATATACATGCTGTGCAAGATTGGCTTGCTAGGAATAGTGAGTGCCTTGGTCGCATGCGGCAGCGGCGGAGATGCCGCCGCCCCCGCTCCGGCGGCGGCACCAGGACCCGCATCCGTGACTCCGCCGGGCGGTCTTTATGTTGGCTACTACGCGGAAGATCCAATTAACAATCCCGAGGACCCTACGCTCGGTGCGTTCTCTCTGAATCTGCCAAACAGCAACGGAAACTTTTCCGGCAGCATGTTCTTTACCTATGTAGGTTGCCAGACGACCAACGTGGGAATGGTGACGGGGACCAAGAGTGATCTAGCGCTGTCCGGCATGTGGTCCGGAACGGTGGATGGACTTGCACAGTCCGGCGGCTATTCGGGCACCTATGACTCGACGTCGCTGTTCTACCAAGGGACTTACACCAATTCAGCGGGCAAGCAATACCGGGACTTGCGTCCTTGCATCGAGTACTACATTGCAGCCAATGGACGATGGGAAATGTTTCCGGTGGACGCCCGGGTGCCGGCGTCGTTCGCGCCCACCGTCAGTGGCCGCACGATTTCTTGGACGGCGGTGGTGGGCGCCGCGCAAACACTCGTCTATGTGCTGGATCCGGTGATTGCTCAGAGCAGCGGCAACCCGGTCGTGTGGCAGTCGATCTTCGGACCGGTAGCCAGCGCCACGGTGCCGGCGAGCATTGCGTTGCAGGCCGGCAAGGAATATGTGGCGGTGGTAGGTATTGCGAATGCCGCAGGGGCGAGGGTGGCCTTCGCAAGCCGGCGCTTCACTCCGTAGAGCGAAAATCAGTACGACCTTCGCTCCAGCCTTACTTCCTGCATGATCGTGGCCGCAATCTCTTCGATCGACTTGGTCGTGGACGACAACCACCGAATGCCCTCACGCCGCATCATTCGCTCGGCTGCCTCCACCTCGCTGCGACAATTCTCCAGCGCCGCGTAGCGACTGTTCGGCCGCCGCTCGTGGCGCACCTCGGCGAGCCGCTCGGGTGCGATCGATAGCCCGAAGATCTTGTCCTTATGTTGCGGCAACGCACTTGGCAACTGCCCGCGCTCGAAGTCTTCAGGTATCAGCGGGTAGTTGGCTGCTTTCACGCCGTACTGCATGGCCAGGTACAGGCTCGTCGGCGTCTTGCCGGAGCGCGATACGCCCACCAGGACCACGTCGGCGCCGGCGAGCCCCTTGGCCGACTGCCCGTCGTCGTGCGCCAGCGTGAAGTTGATGGCTTCGATACGGTTCTTGTAGTCCTCGGAGTTGACCCGGATCGCGTGCGAGCGGCCGATCGTGTGCGTCGATTGCAGCCCAAGCTCGCGCTCGAGCGGCTCGACGAACGTTTCGAACATCTCGATGAAGAACGCTTCAGCGCCCTCGCGCAGCGCTCCCGATACTGCGGGATCGACCAGCGTGGAGAACACGATTGGCCGCTTGCCATCGCGCGCACCCGCTTCGTTGATGCGTGCCGCGGCTTCGCGTGCCTTGTCGGCGCTGTCGATGAACGGCAGCCGCTGCGGCCGGTAGTGCAGATGCTCGAACTGCGTCAGCACACTATGGCCGAGCGTCTCGGCGGTGATGCCGGTGCCGTCGGAGACGAAGAACACGGTGCGTTCGTGAGCGGCGGATGGCATCGGCGGATGTTAGCGGCACCGCCATTACACTGCGCGCGGTCCTGCCCACGAGGAACGCATGCAGCGCGGCAAATACGTCATTCCTTTTTCGCAACTGAGGATGAGCGACGTCGACTCGGTTGGCGGCAAGAATGCATCGCTCGGAGAGATGCTGAGCCAGTTGAGCGCGGCGGGCGTTCGTGTGCCTGATGGCTTCGCGACGACGGCTGAGGCGTTCAGGTTATTTTTGGAGCACGAAGACTTGCGCGCGCGCATCGCGCAGCGCCTGGCGACGCTGAATGTCGACGATGTTCGAGCGCTCGCCGCTGCGGGGGAGGAGATTCGCGCATGGATTGCCGCCACCCCCTTTCCCCAGCAGTTTAAATCCGAGATAAAGTCTATATTTCAAGATCTTGACGGAGAAACTTCAAGCAAACTCTCGTTTGCAGTGCGGTCCAGCGCGACGGCCGAGGACCTACCCGACGCCTCGTTTGCCGGCCAGCAGGAAACGTTTCTCAACGTGGCCGGCATCGATGCGGTTCTTGATCGCATCAAGCACGTCTTCGCATCGTTGTACAACGACCGCGCCATTGCCTATCGCGTTCACAAAGGTTTCGCGCACAGTGAGGTCGCCCTTTCTGTGGGCGTGCAGAAGATGGTGCGCAGCGACCTCGGTTCCGCCGGCGTGATGTTCACGCTGGACACCGAGTCCGGTTTTCGCGATGTCGTGTTCATCACCTCGAGCTATGGCTTGGGGGAAACGGTGGTGCAGGGCGCGGTGAACCCGGACGAGTTCTACGTGCACAAGCCGCAGCTCGCCGCCGGCAAGTTGCCGATCATTCGGCGCAACCTCGGTTCGAAATTGATCAAGATGGAATTCGACGGCGGTGATAAACGCGTGCGCACGGTCGACGTTGCCAATCGCGAACGCCATGCGTTCTCGTTAACCGACGAAGACGTCGTCGAGCTCGCGCGCTACGCAGTCATTAT
>JBGSWX010000069.1:0-5083 GCA_041751695.1 Burkholderiaceae bacterium
TGAGCGCTACGCAATTTCCTCGTACAGCGGCAGCGTGAGGAATTCGGCGAAGTCGCGCTGAGTGCTCATCTCTTCGAAGATCCGCGCGGCGCGATCGTAGGTGGGCGAATCCGGCCCGACCGCCGCCTTGACCTTCGCGAGCTCTTCGGGAATCAATGCGCCCACCAAAGCAGCGTCGATCTTGCGGCCGTCTTCGAGCACGCCCTTGGGCGAGCGGATCCACTGCCACACCTGTGAGCGGCTGATCTCAGCCGTGGCCGCGTCTTCCATCAGGTTGTGAATCGGAACGCAGCCGTTGCCGGCCAGCCACGAGCCTACGTAATGAATGCCGACGTTGATGTTCATCCGCAACCCCGCTTCGGTGATCGGCGCTTCGGGCGCGAAGTTCAGCAGGTCGGCCGCACTGACCTTCACATCATCACGCTTCTTGTCGATCTGATTGGCGCGCTCACCGAGAACGTCGACGAACTCTTTCATGGCGATCGGCACCAGTCCCGGGTGGGCAACCCAGCCGCCGTCGTAGCCGTCGGTGGCATCGCGGTGTTTGTCGGTGCGCACGCCGGCCATGGCTGTTTCGTTCCTGGCGGGATCGTTCTTGATTGGAATCAACGCGCTCATGCCGCCCATGGCCGGCGCGTCGCGCTTATGGCAGGTGGCCAGCAACAGCAACGCATACGCACGCATGAACGGCGCCGTCATCGTCACTTGTGCGCGATCGGCCAGCACGAAGTTCTTGTCGACCTTGAATTTCTTGATGCACGAGAAGATGTAGTCCCAGCGGCCGGCATTCAAGCCTGACGAGTGCTCGCGCAGCTCGTACAGAATCTCGTCCATCTCGAACGCAGCCAGAATCGTCTCGATCAATACCGTGGCCTTGATCGTGCCTTGCGGAATGCCGAGCTCTTTTTGCGTGGCCACGAAGATGTCATTCCACAGCCGCGCCTCGAGATACGACTCTATTTTGGGCAAGTAAAAATACGGGCCGCTGCCGCGCGCGATCAACTCCTTCGCGTTGTGAAACATGTACAGCGCAAAGTCGAAGATGCCGCCCGACACGCGCTGGCCGTCGACCCGCACGTGCTTTTCTTCCAGATGCCAGCCGCGCGGGCGCACGATCAACACGCCGACCTCGTCGTTCAGCGAATAGCGCTTGCTGCCCTGCTGCAGAGAAATGGTGCGGCGAATCGCCTGCATCAGATTGATCTGGCCGGTGATCTGGTTATCCCAGTTGGGCGCGTTGCTGTCCTCGAAATCCGTCATGTACGCATCGGCCCCCGAGTTCAGCGCGTTGATGACCATCTTGCGCTCGACCGGGCCGGTGATCTCGACTCTGCGACGCTGCAAATCCGGCGGCAGCGGCGCGATCTTCCACGAGTCCTCGCGGATGTGCCGGGTCTCGGCGAGAAAATCGGGGCGCTCGCCGGCGTCGAGCCGCTTTGCAAGCGCGACGCGCTTTGCCAGCAATTCCCGGCGGCGCGGTTCGAACGTGCGGTGCAGCTTCGCAACGAGCGCCAGTGCTTCGCTCGACAAAATGCCCTCGAAGCCGCGTTGCATCGGCGCTTCGATCGAAACGCCCTCGCCCTTGCTCACGCCGGCACCTCCCGCTCGTGATGGCTGCCTTGCAGGACAAACTGCGCGGCATCGTCCAGGCTGGTGCCGACTCCACTGGGCTTCACACCGAGCCGTTCGAGCGGGGCGTCGGTGCGATTGACCCAGAAGCTCGTGTAGCCATACCAAGCTCCGGCGCATGCATCCCAGCAATTGCTGGAAACGAACACGATCTGGTGCGGCTGCAGTTTCAGCGCACGCGGCCCCAGCGCATAAACCGATGGCGATGTCTTGAACGCGCGCACCTGGTCGGCGGACAGCACCAGGTCGATGTATCGATGCAGGCCCGAAGTGACGAGCGCGGTCTCGAGCATCTCGGAATCACCGTTGGAGAGCACGCCAAGGCGCACACCGGCGTCGTGCAAGCGTGAAAGCGCGGGTGCGACGTCCGAAAATGGAGCCAAGCGCTTGTATTCGTCCTGCAGGCGCGCCACTTCGCCAGGCCCCGCTTCCAGCTTGAGCGCCTGCAGCGAATACTCGAGCGCGTCACGGGTCACCTCGGAAAAGCTCACGTAGCGGCCCGACATCGTGCGAAGGCGCGAATATTCAATCTGCTTTTCGCGCCACAGGCGAGCGAGCTGCTCGCCGCTGCCCGCATACATTTCTTCGGCACGGCGTGTCACCGAATAAACGTCGAGCAGTGTTCCGAAAACGTCGAACAGGGCAGCGGCCATCGCCGCTAGTTTAAGTGTTTCGCTCAGGCGGCTTGCTTGTCGACCTTTCGATCGAAAAACTGCTCGTCCTCGGTCGAGCCTTTCAGCGCAGAGGTCGATGAATCGCGCTCGATCGTCGTCGTGACCGCATCGAAGTAGCCGGTGCCGACCTCGCGCTGGTGCTTGACCGCGGTAAAGCCCTTGTCGGCGGCGGCGAATTCGGCTTGCTGCAGCTCGACGAAAGCGCTCATCTGATTACGCGCGTAGCCGTGCGCCAGATGAAACATCGAATAGTTGAGCGAATGGAAGCCGGCGAGCGTGATGAACTGGTACTTGTAGCCCATCGCGCCGAGCTCTCTTTGGAAGCGCGCAATCGTCGCATCGTCCAGGTTCTTCTTCCAGTTGAACGATGGCGAACAGTTGTAGGCCAGCATTTTCCCCGGGAAGCGCTTGTGAATCGCTTCAGCGAACGCTCTGGCGTAGGCAAGATCGGGCTTGCCCGTTTCACACCACACCAGATCGGCGTACGGCGCGTAGGCAAGGCCGCGCGACACGGCCTGCTGCAAGCCCGCCTTGGTCTTGAAGAACCCTTCGACGGTGCGCTCGCCGGTCAAATAGGGCGCATCGTTCTCGTCGACGTCGGACGTGACCAGGTCGGCGGCCTCGGCATCGGTGCGCGCCACCAGCAGCGTCGATACGCCGCACACGTCGGCGGCCAGCCGCGCGGCGATCAGTTTGGCAACAGCCTCGCGCGTGGGCACCAACACCTTGCCGCCCATGTGGCCGCACTTTTTGACCGATGCCAGTTGGTCTTCGAAGTGCACGCCGGCAGCGCCCGCCTCGATCATCGACTTCATCAGCTCGAAGGCGTTCAGCACACCGCCGAAGCCCGCTTCGGCATCGGCCACGATCGGCGCGAAATAGTCGACATAGCCGGCCTCGCCCGCATTGCCGCCTTCCATCCACTGGATCTGATCGGCGCGCGCAAAGGTGTTGTTGATGCGACGGACCACGGCCGGAACCGAATTGACCGGATAGAGCGACTGGTCGGGGTACATCTCACCGGCCAGATTCGCGTCGCCGGCAACCTGCCAGCCCGACAAATAAATCGACTTCAACCCCGCCTTGACCTGCTGCATCGCCTGGTTACCGGTCAACGCTCCCAGCGCATTGACGAACGGCTCGCCGTTGAGCAGCCGCCACAGCTTTTCGGCGCCGCGCTTGGCAAGCGTGTGCTCGATCGGCAGCGAGCCGCGCAGGCGCACCACGTCTTCTGCGCCGTAGCCGCGCTTGATGCCCTTCCAGCGAGCGCTCTCGTTCCAGTCTTTTTGAATTCGCTGTGCATCGAGTTCGCGTGCCGTCATGTCTGTGCTCCCGCCGGTTGATAGAAACCAGCGGAATCGTACGAGCGTTTATGCAGCGCAACAACCCAGTTAACTTCTAGAAGACTCAATTTTTGTGCCGATACAACAATGGGTTGATTAATGTATTTCGTGATATGGAATGGCGGCCAGCGATTTGAAAGGGTTCCTGCTGCTAAGCAATAGCGCCGTTTCAAATAGCGAAACGCAATCAAGCTCAGTGGAATGTGGCCATCATCGAGATGCGGCGCAAGAACGCACTCTGAAGATTAGATGCGTGCGCATAACCATTTCGGGCAAATCCCGATGTCCCTGCTGTGCCACATTTGCGTTACCGAATGTGCAGCGCGTGCAAAGGGCTCGCGCACTAACCGACCGCAATCATCATGAATGTCCTTGGCATCCAACTGAACGCCCCGTCGCTGATGGGTCTGGTACGAATGCTCGGTTTTACGTTGGCTGCTATCGCCATCGTCGAGATGGCCGATTCGCTCGCCAGCGGCGTGTGGGCGAGCGAAGGGTCGCTGTCTTTCATCGTCGGTGGATTTTCAGGATTTCTACTGAATGAATCGGGCGCGGATTTTTCGAAGCACGGCTGGCGCGCATTCGCTTTGCTGATGGCTTGCGCGATCTTCGTTTTCGCTCTGTTCAGCCTCGCGCTTTAGAAAGCTCGTGCGCGCCGACCGTGTGGTCGCGCGCGACGACGCCGACTCGCATTGCCGTCAGCATCGCCGCGACCAGAAAGACTGCTACCCCCGCCAGCGCGGCCTGAAAGTGCCCGGCGTCGAGCACCGGGCCGAATATCAGCGGCGACATCGCGAGCCCGACATCGAGGCCCGAGTACACGAAGCCGTAGATTCGCCCGAACGAAGTCTTGCCGAACTGGCTCGTCGCCGCTCTTCGCACCAGCAGGTCGCGGCTCGGTCCCGCAACACCGACGCCGAAGCCCATTAGCACCATGATCGGAATAACCAGCACCGCTGTGGGCTGACCCGATGCCAGCAAGAGCGCCATCGACGCAGAAAACCCCAGCGCGATTGCGATCAGGCGATCGTTGCGATCGTTACGCGTCGCCAGAAAACCGCCCGTGATTGTGCCGGCAGCGCTGCCGAGCAGGTAGGCGGTCAGACTGCCGGTCGCTACAACCAGCGACACGCCGTACACGTTGCCCAAAATGGCCGGCGCGTAGCTCTGCAGGATTCCGAACGCCCCTGTGCTGAAGAAGAAAAACGCAAAGCACAGCCACACGGGCACCGATCGCAAAAAGTTCAGTTGATGCGGCTTGGCGCCGGCGGCCTCTGCTGTTTCGGCGTGGCTCGGCACCACCAACTCGGCGGCCGCGTACGCCAGCATCGAGCGCCGAAGAAACAGAATCACAAGAACAACGGCGCCCACCGCGGCGGCAGCAAAACCCGCCGCGTGCCAACCGGCCACCGTTGCAACGCCCGCCATGAACACCGG
>JBGSWX010000070.1:0-3206 GCA_041751695.1 Burkholderiaceae bacterium
TTGCCGAACTGATTGGCGAAGAACGCGCCGGGAATTTCGGCCGCGATCCGTGCAGCCGCGTCCTGGTAATACTCGGGATGGCCTTTGCCGACATCCGAGCGCGTCAGATTCACTTCGGCGCCGAGCGCCTTCAGATGCAACACCTTTTCGCTCGACATCTTGTCGGGCACCACCAGCACGACTCGATAACCTTTGGCGCGCGCCACCAGAGCCAAACCCAAACCGGTGTTGCCCGCAGTCGCCTCGACCACGGTGCCACCGGGCTTCAACTCGCCGCGCCGCTCGGCACCTTCGATCATCGAACGGCCGATCCGGTCCTTGATAGAGCCGCCGGGGTTTTGCGATTCCAGCTTGAGAAACAACGTACATGGCTTTGTATCGAGCCGCGTAACTTCGATCATCGGCGTGTTGCCGATCAGATCGAGCACGGCAGGTGCGGCTTGGACCGATGACGAGTTGATGGCAACCATCTCGTAATTGTGCGCTCGGCGCAGTCCGTTCACGCGCGCTTCACACATGTTTCATTTCACTCTGCACAATGGCGGCATCACTGGAGAGCGGTCCATGCGAATGCGTTCGGGTGCCCTTGTGTTGCTGCTGTCGTTGGTTGCGGCCGTCGCCGCCCAAGATGCAGCGAAGGTCGAGTCGTTCAGTCCGCAGGGACAGATCAAGGATGTGCGGCAGGTCGTCGTGCGCTTCTCGCAGCCGATGGTGAGCTTCGGCGATCCGCGCAGCGAAGCGCCGTTCGATATCGCGTGCGCCGGCGTTGGACGAGGACGGTGGGCCGACGCGCGCAACTGGCTGTATGACTTCGATCAGGATCTGCCGGCAGGCATCGAGTGCAACTTCAAGACAAAAGCGGGACTGAAGAGCTTCGCTGGCGTTGAAGTCGCTCAGCAGACGTTTCGCTTCTCGACCGGCGGCCCGTCGATTCGCGGCGCGTGGCCCGATGAAGGCGAGGAGCGCATCGACGAAGCGCAGGTTTTCATGCTGGCGCTCGATGCGCACGCAGACCTGGCGAGCGTGCGCGCGAACGCGTATTGCGCGGTCAATGGCATCGGCGAGCGCCTGCCGCTTGTCATCATCGAAGGCAAAGAGCGCGAGCGCATTTTGGCCGAGCAGAAAGATCGAGCGCGTGTGTTGTTCGAAGTGATCTTCAAGCGCGCGTCATCAGCAACTGAGCGCGGTGTGGCCGCCGTCAAAGATGTGCGCCTGGTCGACGCGCCGATCCTCGTTGCAAGCTGCGGGCGGCCACTGCCGGCGGGCGCCAGCATCCGGCTCGTGTGGGGTGCGGGCATCAAGACCACGAACGGCATTGCGACGACCGAAGCGCAGACGCTGCCTTATCAGGTGCGGCCGCAATTTTCGGCGCGCTTCACTTGCCAGCGCGTTAACGCGAACGCCGGCTGCATTCCGGTTTTGCCGGCGCAGCTCGAATTCACCGCGCCGGTGGCGCGCGACCTCGCATCGAAAATCGAGTTGCGTGGCGCGGATGGGCAGGTGCATCGCTCGACGATCGATCCCAATGTCGCGACTGTCGATGCGGTCGAGTTCAAAGGGCCGTTCGCGGAGCGCAGCGAAGCGACGATCTCGCTGCCGAACGGACTGAAAGACGACGCCGGCCGCACGCTCGCCAACGCTACAGCGTTTCCGATGAAAGTGCGCATCGACGACGATCCGCCGCTGGTCAAGTTTCCCTCGCGCTTTGGCATCCTCGAAGTGAACGCGCAGCCGGCGTTGCCGGTCACGGTGCGCAACGTCGAGCCGATGCTCGATGCGTACGCGCTCGATGTCGCCAAAGCACCCAAGGTCGCGGCGAAAGGCCGCGTCAAGCGCATTGATACCGATGACGACGCAGTGGTTGCGCAGTGGATGCGCCGCATCTTGCGTGAGCCGTCGGAAGACGTTCGCCGCAATGGCGAGTACTTGACGCCCGGCTCGCTACCGATGCTGTCCGACGCCGAGCGCTCGGCGTCGCAGCCGATCGACATCCCGCGCGCCGAGCCGAAGATGGGGATGCAAGTGATCGGTATTCCGTTGTCTCAGCCGGGGCTGTACGCAGTGGAGATCGCGAGCAAGCGACTCGGCCAGGCGCTGCACGCCGAAGACAAACCTTATTACGTCTCCGGCGGCGCACTGGTCACCAACCTCGCGGTGCACTTCAAGCACGGGCGCGAATCGTCGCTCGCCTGGGTGACCCGGCTCGACGACGGCAAGCCGGTCGCCGGCGCGCAAGTCCGGGTGACCGACTGCCTTGGCAAACGCTGGTGGGATGGCACGACCGATGCGAGCGGCATCGCGCGCGTCGAGCGTGAATTGCCTCGCCAAAGCCGCTGGCGCGATTGCCCGCACGCGTCGAATGCATACATCGTCAGCGCGCGCATCGACGCCGACATGTCGTTGATGTTGACCAGTTGGAACGAAGGTATCCGGCCGTGGCAGTTCAATCTCGGCGGCGGCCCGGGCGCGGAGCCAGTGATCGCGCATACGGTGTTCGATCGTGCGCTGTTTCGCGCCGGCGAGACCGTGTCGATGAAGCACGTGATCCGGCGCCGAGTCGGCACCGGCTTCGCGGCGGTCGAGACGCGCGATTTGCCGCGCCAATTGCAGTTGATCCATTCGGGCAGCGGACAGCAGTTCGAGTTGCCCGTCACGTGGAGTAACGGCACCGCGCTCAGCACATGGAGCATTCCGAAGGACGCGAAGCTCGGCGAGTACACGGTGCTGTTCGCCGACCCCGAGCGCAGCGCTCGCCTGCAAAGCGGCGCGTTCCGCGTCGAGCAGTTTCGCGTCCCGCTGATGAAGGCGGTGCTGAAGCCACCATCAAAGGCGATTGTCAACCCGAGCCAGGTCACGATCGACGCGCAGTTGAGTTACCTCTCGGGCGGCCCCGCCGCCGGCGCGCCAGTCAAGGTCCGCAGCCGCATCGTGCCGAGCTCGCGATCGTTCGCCGATTACGACGAGTTCAACTTCGGCGGCGTCGTGCCGAAGGTTGGCATCGAAGCCGAAGCACCCTACGACGAATCCGCGCAAGACGAGCCCGAGGCGACCGGTGGTGCGGCGCGCGTGCAGAACGTCTCGCTCGAGGCCAACGGTGGTGCGCGCGTGGTGTTTGACAAGCTCACAGCAGAGAAAGTCCTTTTTAAGGAGCAAACGCGCGCGCTCGAAGTCGAGATGGAATACGCCGACCCGAACGGGCAGATTCT
>JBGSWX010000071.1:0-1509 GCA_041751695.1 Burkholderiaceae bacterium
CCGGCGATGCTCGCGTGGAACGTTGTGTATCCGTTGGCGTTGCTCGGTCTGCTGAAGTTTGTCCCGATGCAAACATGGCCGATGGCAGCGCAGGTCGCACTCACGCTGGCGATCATCGTGCCGATGGGCCCGATGGTGTACCGGCTTGCGTATCAGCCGCTGGCCGAAGCATCGGTGCTGATGCTGCTAATCGTGTCGGTCGCGGTGCATGTCGTGATGGTCGGACTGGGCTTGCTGGTGTTCGGCGCCGAAGGTTCGCGCACGCCGGCATTCTCGGACGGCACCGTGACGCTCGGAACGCTCACCGCGAGCGCGCAGTCGCTGTGGGTGATCGGCTGCTCGCTGCTATTGATCGTGGCGTTCAGCGTGTTGTTCGACCGCACGGTGTACGGAAAAGCGCTGCGCGCGACCGCGATTAATCGGCTCGGTGCGCGGCTGATGGGAATTCCGACCGAGTTCGCCGGCAAGCTGTCATTCTTCCTGTGCGCGCTGATCGGCGCGGTGTCCGGCATCCTGATCGCGCCGATCACGACGATCTATTACGACACTGGGTTTCTGATGGGGCTCAAAGGGTTCGTTGCGGCGATCATCGGCGGCCTTGCGAGTTATCCGATCGCCGCGCTCGGTGCATTGCTGGTCGGATTGATCGAATCGTTTTCGTCTTTCTGGGCCAGCGCGTACAAGGAAGTGATCGTGTTCACGCTGATCATTCCGGTGCTGCTGTGGCGCTCGCTGCGCACGCACCACGTGGAAGATGACGAATGAAAGTCGGCGAATGAAGCTGCAGCCGAAGTCGGCCTGGTTCATCGCCACGCTCGTGGTTGGCCTGCTCGTGGCGCCGCTGGTGCTGTCCGAGTTCTCGATTACGCTGCTCAACTACATTGGGCTTGCTTCGCTGGTCGTTCTCGGACTTGTGCTGCTGACGGGCGTCAGCGGATTGACTTCGTTCGGGCAGGCGGCGTTCGTTGGTGTGGGCGCGTACACGACCGCGGTGCTGACGACATCGACCGAGCTGCCGGGCAGCCTCGCGTGGCTGGCCGCGTCGCCGTGGCTCGCATTGATCGCGGGACTGTTGCTGACAGTCGCCGTCGCGGGCGCGCTCGGCTTGATCACGCTGCGGCTATCGGGCCACTACCTGCCGCTCGGCACGATCGCCTGGGGAATCAGTTTGTATTTTCTGTTCGGCACGTCGGAGACGCTGGGCGGGCATACCGGGCGCGGTGGGTTGCCCGCGATCTCGGTGTTCGGGGTCACGCTCGAACGTGGCCGCGAGATTTTCTACTTGATCTGGGCGTTCGTGCTCGCTGCGGTGCTGACTACGCGCAACCTGCTCGACTCGCGCGAGGGGCGCGCGATCCGCGCCCTGAAAGGCGGGCGCGTGATGGCTGAGTCGATGGGTGTGAATACGTGGGCTTCACGAATGATCGTGTTCGTGCTGGCGGCGATGATGGCGTGCGCGTCGGGCTGGCTGTACGCGCACATGCAGCGCTTCGTGAACCCGACGCCGTT
>JBGSWX010000072.1:0-7163 GCA_041751695.1 Burkholderiaceae bacterium
ATGCAGCGCTCGAAGACGATGCGCCTGGCGGGCCCCGAGCGTCTTCGCGTCGAAGAGAAGACCGCCAATCTCGATGCACGCCTGCAGCGGCTGCGCGAAGTGCTCAGGGCGATCAGCTGATCAGCGCTTTCCGCAAAATGAATTTCGATCCGCCGTCAGGAAAACCATCGAGCTTGCATGCGGTCTCATAACCAAGGCGGTAGTAAAACGCCGGCGCCTGAAAAGTGAACGTATCGAGATAAAGGAGGCGGCACCCGCATTCGATCGCGAGGGTTTCAACCCGTTGCATCAGCAAGGCGCCGATCCCACGACGACGCAATGCCTCGTCGACCCAGATCTGCTGCAGCTCGCACGCCGTGCCCCACCAACGCGCAAGCGCTCCGCCGACCAGGTTCCCCTCGGAGCCCTTCGCATAACAAGCGAAGCGGCGAATCGAGGCAAGGTCGGCCGCACGCTGGTTATAGCTGTGCAAGCCACGATCAATCGCCGCCACATCAACGTCGGTCGGATCCAGCTGAGGCTCAATGCGAAACGATTCCATTGCGAATCGTCTCGGTTCACTTGGCCGCAGTCGTCGGCTGATATCCCTCCACACCCATCTGCCACAAGAAGAACGTAAAGACATCGGCGCGCTGCTGCAGCTGTTGCGCCTTCGTGCTGCCGACGCCGTGGCCGGCGTCGAAGTCGAGCCGTAGCAACACGGGCTGGCTGCCGCCGGGCAACGCGGCCTGGGCGGCCATCAAGCGCGCCGCTGTTTTCGTGCTGTGCCAAACCTCGACGCGTGGATCGTTCACCCCATGCGTGAGCAGGACGGCCGGATACTTCTTGCCGTCGACAATCTGATGATAGGTGCTCATCGCCAGCAATGCGCGGAAACCCGCCTCGTTGGTCCGCGTGCCGAACTCCGGAATGTTGGGCACTCCGTTCGGAGTGACCTCGGCCCGCACTGCATCGAGCAAGCCGACCGCTGGCACCGCGGCCACGAACAAATCGGGGCGCTCGGTCATCGCGCGGCCGACCAGAATGCCGCCGGCGCTGCCGCCCAGAATGCCGAGCCGATCCGGACTGGTCCACTTTTGCGCGATCAACCATTCCGCGCACGCGATGAAGTCCTTCCAGGTATTCGGCTTGGTGGCTTGAAAGCCGCCCTTGTACCACTCCTGCCCATAGACGCCGCTTCCGCGCGGATTCGCGATCGCATAGACGCCGCCGGCATCGAGCCACGCCAGGCGGCTCACGCTGTAGAAAGGTTCTTCGGTGATGCCGTAGCTTGCGTAACCGTTCAGGATGGTCGGATTGCGACCGTCGAGCTTGGCGCCGCGCTTGTGAATGATGGACATCGGCACCATCGCGCCGTCGTGACTTTTCACTTTGACTTCGGTGGCGACCACGTCCGCTGGCGCGTCAAAGGGGCCTTCGGGTTGCAGGCCTGAGTTGCGCACACTGCCGTCCGCCGCCACCAGATAAATCTGGCGCGCACGGTCCCAGCCCTGTAACTCGAGCACCAAGCCTGGAAAGCGCGGATCGGCTGCGCCCAGCGCGCCCTCGTCGCCATTTAACTGGAACGAGCCTTGCACCGGCAGCTTGACCTCGACCACCTCGCCCGCGCCTGCATGCGGGCGCTTAAACAGACGCTTGACGTTGCCATCGCGGGCTTCGATGTAAAGCGCGTCAGCCGCGGCGGTGATCCCGGTCACAACGCGGTCGCTCTGCGCCATCAGTACCTGCGCGTTGGACAGCTCAGGTCTTTTCAGGTCGATGCGCAATACTTGCGAGCGCGGCGCGCTTTTGTGCGACAGCAGCGCGAGCGTGCCGTTGAAGTACGCGACGCCGGTCACCTCATCGCGCGGATCAACGACGCGCCGCCATTGCGGCTTGCCCGCGAGCACACCGGCGGCCGGCGCGACGAACAGTCCGATCTCGCGCTGCGTGCCGTTAAACACGAAGCCGAGTGCCCAGCGCCCGTCATAAGTGATGCCCGCGATCGGAATTTCGGCGGGGCCGATGTCCACTCCCGGCACGCCGAACCCGAACACAGGCACCGCGCGCGCAACATCTTGGCCGCGCCTGAGCATGAACACCTGGCTCTTCTGGTACTTCTCTGTCTCCGGCATGCCGGGCTTCAGTTCCTGCAGCCGATTGAAGAAGATCATGCGGCTGTCTGGAGAAAAATTGACGCCGGCGTAGTCCGCGCGATCGATCGGCTGCCCAATGGCCTTGCCGGTCTGCGTGTTCAGCACATGCAGCACCGCTGCTTCCGATCCTTGCGCCGAAAGGCCGTAGGCCACAAACGCGCCGCCGGTCGACGCGCTGTAGTAGTTGATCGCATGCGGCTTGCCGATTCGCTTTTCAACGGCCTCCGGGTCGACCAGCACGCGGTCTTGGCCGCGCAGGCCCTGCCGCAGCAGCAGCTTGAACTGATTCTCGCTTGAACCGCGCCGCTCCAAGAACCATCGATCGCCGGTCTCGCGAGACACTTGAGTGACGCGTGAGGCAACGGCGTCCTCATATTTGACGATGCGCGCAAACATCGCCTGGCGTCCCGGAATTCGTGCCAGCAACGAGGTCGTGTGATCGCTCTGCGATTTCATCCACGCCGCCACCTCGGGCGACTTGACGTCTTCCAGCCAGCGATAAGGGTCGGGCACTTCAGTGCCGAAGAAAGTCTCGTTCGCCGCACGAGCGGGCGGCGCAGTAGGTGTTTGCGCCAGCGCGTACGGTCCGGCCACCCAAAAAGCGGCGGTCAAAAACAGAACTCGAATCACGGAAGCCTCCGTCAAAGACAACGCGACGCGCAGGTTAGCCTACGAGCCGTTCCATTTGAACTCGGCAATCTAAACTTCAGGCGATGAAGGATCTCGTCCTACAAGGGCCAACGCTGTCATCCGAAGCAATCGACACGTTCAAAGTCGTGTGTATGCCCGAGCGGATTACCTTGTACAAGCGCACGGCGCGCTGCGTCGCAGTTCGCGACGATGCCGAAACTCGCAAGGCGGTGCAAGGCTTGTCTGATTTCTGGAAGCTCGATAACGCCTTCGTCGATCCGAAGCTGCGCCTGTCCGACTTTTGCCTGCTGGCGCTCGACATGGATTCAACCTTGGTCAACATCGAGACGCTCGACGAAGTCGCTGCCTATGCCGGCAAGGGCGAGCAGGTCGCCGCGATCACGGAAAGTGCAATGCGCGGTGAAGTCGACTACAAGGAAAGCCTGCGGCGGCGGGTCGTGATGCTGGCGGGCATCGAAGCGACGCTGCTTGCCCGAGTGCACGACGAAAAGCTTGCCTTCAATGACGGGGCGCAGCGGCTGATTTCTGAATGTCGCAACGCCGGATTGAAGACGCTGCTCGCCACCGGCGGTTTCACTTTCTTTACCGAACGCGTGAAAGTCAAATTGAGCATCGACTACACACGCTCGAACGAACTCGAAATCGTCGACGGCCGCTTGAGCGGGAAGGTGACCGGGCCCGACGGTGGCGAAATCATCGACGCCGAAGGCAAGGCGCAGGCCGTGCGCGATGTGTGTGCGGATATCGGCTGCGCCACGGCCAAAGCGATCGTGATCGGCGACGGCGCGAACGATGTGAAGATGATGCAGCTGGCCGGCATCTCGGTCGCGTATCGGGCCAAACCGGTCGTGCGCGCGCAGGCGACCTACGCGTTAAATCACAGTACGCTCGACGGCGTGCTGAACTGGTTTACGGAGACATCAAATGCGTAATTGGGCAGCTTTAGTGTGCGTCCTGCTGATGGCGTGCGCCACTCCTCAGCAGCAGCGCGCACAACCACCGGAATTCCTTTTCAAGGACGAATTGTTTTCCGCGCCTTCGGACCGGATAGCCGCCGCCGATGTGTTTGCGTTGAGCGACCGGATGAAACTTTATCTGAGGACATCGATCGGCGGTCAACTGCGATTGATGGGTCCGCAGCAAGGCTTGATCAATGCGCTCTATCAGACGGATCAGTTGAAGCTGCGGTACGACGCCGGCATGACCCGCAATGCTTCGGAAGCATTTGACGCGCGCGCAGGAAATTGCCTTTCACTGGTGATCATGACCGCCGCGCTTGCGAAGGAGCTCGGGTTGCAAGTCAGATACCAGAGCGCCTATCTGGAGGAAACCTGGGGGCGCAGCGGCGACCTTCTCGTGCGCAGCGGCCATGTCAATGTGACGCTCGACAGAAAGATGGGCGATCGGTTCACCATCGGCAACGCCACTGCGTTGACGATCGATTTTTTGCCCGCAGAGAATCTGCGCGGACTGCGCACGGTCGACATTCAAGAAGAAACGATCGTCGCGATGTACATGAACAACAAGGCGGTCGAAGCGCTGGTCGAAGGGCGGCCGGATGACGCCTACGCGTGGGCGCGCGAGGCCGTACTCCAGAATCCAGAGTATCTCGGCTCGCACAACACACTCGGGGTCATTTACATGCGCCGTGGTGATCTGGCCCAGTCTGAGAAAGTGTTTAGTTACCTGCTGGAGCTTGACCCCGCGAGTGCGCGCGCCACGTCGAACCTGGCGCAGGTCTTCGCTCGCCAGGGACGCGACGCGGAATCGGCGGCGTTACTGCGCAGGCTGGCGCAGATAGAGCCTGTTGCGCCGTTCCATTATTTCAACCTGGGCCGCGCGGCAATGGAGCAGGCAGATTTCAGGCTCGCGCGAGACTTGTTCGCCAAGGAAGTCGCGCGCGCCGACTACCACGCTGAGTTTCACTTCTGGCTCGCGCTCGCGAATTTCAAGCTCGGCGACATCGAGCAGGCAAGAAAGCATTTAACTCTCGCTCTTGAGAACGGTGTGACGCGAAATGACCGCGAGCTATATGCAGCAAAGCTCGCCTGGCTGAAGACGCACGGAGTGCAGTAGCAGTGTGCGGTAACGGGGCTAGGACTTCTTGCGCGCGCGATCGATCCATATGCGCTCGTCGCCCGTGTCGACATGAACGAAGCTGCGGCCCGGGTAAAGCCCGGTGCCACCGCGGCCCAGCACACTGGCCATGCCGGCCAGCCTGAGGTTCGGCACTCCAGCCACGCTGATATCGGCAGCCCGTCCGACTAGGTGACGCGAGTTGAGCGCTGCACCTTCTGTGAGTTGATTCGTTTTCGGCGATCGATAGCCCGAATGAATGCGCAGCGGCGCGTCCACGCCCGAGCGCGCCAGCCATGTCTGCACACCACACAACACGTCGAGCAAGCCGTGGTTTATCGGAAAGACGCGATCACCCTGCACATCGCGCAGGAGCCAACAAATGTTCAGATACTCGTCGCGGTTGTAGCCGGCGCCGGCCGTCCAGTACGTGGCTTCCAGTTGCTCGTCGCCCCGCACCAGGCGCAGCGAGCGCCGGTCGCTAAGCAGTTCGCGCAACCGCTCTTCCGGAGTTTCGCCGGCTGCCGCGTTTGTGTTCGTAACAGCGGCGGCACAAAGGCCGCCAGTGGCTAACAGCAGCCGCCTGCGGAATCCGGAAAACCGATGGCACATCATGTCTACCTCAACGACGCGTAACTCGTGGCGGCATACACGCAGCAGGCCTTGGGTCGTTATATTCGCTCGAACACCGCAGCGATCCCCTGCCCGCCGCCGATGCACATTGTCGCCAACGCGTAGCGTCCGCCAACGCGCTCGAGTTCATACAGCGCCTTAACGGTGATCATCGCACCGGTCGCGCCGATCGGGTGGCCGAGTGAGATGCCGCTACCGTTCGGATTGAGCTTTTCTGATGGAAAGCCGAGGTCCTTTGCCACCGCGCACGCTTGCGCTGCGAACGCTTCATTCGCTTCGATCACGTCGAGATCAGAAACCTTCAGCCCCGCGCGCTCGAGCGCTTTTTTCGTCGACGGCACAGGGCCGATACCCATGTACTTCGGATCGACGCCCGCGTGGCCGTAGCTGACCAGCCGCGCCAGCGGTTTCAGGCCCCGCTTTTCGGCAACGCTGCGCTCCATCAGCACCACCGCTGCAGCACCGTCGTTGATGCCAGAAGCGTTACCCGCCGTCACTGTTCCATTTTCCTTCGCGAATACTGGTTTCAATTTCGCCATGTCTTCCAGCGTCGCGCCGTCGCGGAAGTGCTCGTCGGCGTCGAACATCGTCGCGCCCTTCTTGCCCTTGACCTCGACCGGCAGGATCTGGCTCTTGAAGCGGCCCTCCTTCGTCGCGGCGGCCGCGCGGCGATGGCTCTCAACCGCGAGCTTGTCCTGCTGTTCGCGAGTAATTCCCCATTTAGTGGCGACGTTCTCTGCGGTAACGCCCATGTGAATCACGTCGAACGGATCGTGCAGCGCCCCGGTCATCATGTCGATAGCCTTGAAGTCGCCCATGCGCTGCCCCCAGCGGCCGGTCGGCAGGATGAATGGCCCGCGTGACATGTTCTCCGCGCCGCCGCCGATTGCAATGTCCGTATCGCCGAGCATGATCGATTGCGCGGCCGAGATGATTGCCTGCAAGCCGCTGCCGCATAACCGATTCAGCGTCAGGCAAGGTGCGCTCTGCGCGACGCCGCCGTTTAGCGCCGCCACCCGCGCGAGGTACATGTCCTTCGGCTCGGTGTTGACGACGTGGCCGAACACGACGTGACCGACCTCATCACCTTTTACATGCGCGCGCTTCAAAGCTTCCGCCACCACGAGCGCGCCCAGTTGAGTCGGCGGCACGTCCTTCAGACTGCCTCCGAAGGTTCCGATCGCAGTGCGAACACCGCTGACGACGACCACTTCTCTCATTGCAATCTCCTCAAAATCTTGCAGTCACGCCCAACATTGCCTGGCCCTGCACGAACGAATCGCCGCTCAAGAAAACCGTGCACCCACCCGAGCAAAACAGTCCGCCCGAGTCGTTCAGCAGCGTCACGAACGCGCGCGCTTCGGCCCGCACGCCGATGGTGCTGCCCAACATCCATAAATATCCGAACCCGACGTTGAGCGATGCCTTCGTTTCGCTTCGCAGTCCACTCAGATTCGGCGAGAAGTGAGTCGCACCGATTCCGCCTACCGCATACGGCCCGCGGCCGATCGGGCCGTCAAAAAAATACGTGCCACCCAGATGCAGATAGCGCACGTCGAAATCAAAGCGCGGCAAGCTGCCGCCGGGGCTGAGCGACGTGTTCTGCTGACCATAGAACAGTTGCAGCTGGCGTGCCGCATCGAGATCGTAGTCAGCGGCGACACCGAA
>JBGSWX010000073.1:0-1594 GCA_041751695.1 Burkholderiaceae bacterium
CGCGCTTCGCGGTCGGCGAGCTCGCGCCGTGGGTGAATCTGGTGGAAGTCGACAATCTGCCGGCCCCGATCGCGATGCGCGCCGGCGATAGCTGGGCCAGCAATCTGATCGTGCCGGCTCCGCCGGGCGGCATGGCGGGGCCGCTAGCGCTGCGCACTCCCCTCGATCTCGAGTCCGATCGCGCGTTGCTTATGCGCTCGCTGTCAGGCAATCGCGGCGGCCATTGGACGCCGAACGAGCGCTGGTTGAAACGTTCCGGCGTTACGCGCTAGTCACGGGCAACGATGCGCAACGCACTACACAAGTATTCGCTGTTTCCGCTCGTTGCTGTGCTGCTCTTGTGGGCGGGAAGCGCGGCCGCGCAGACCGACCGCGGCTTGTTCTGGAAGCTCGAGAAGGACGGCAAGACAAGTTACCTGTTCGGCACCGTGCATGTGTGGAAGCGCGAGTGGCTGCCGCTTAATCCGGGCATCGAGAAAGCATTTGCCGACGCCAGGACGCTGGCGGTGGAGCTCGACCCCGCCAAGATGGATATGGCGAGCGCCGTGCAGGCCATGATGCTGGGAGGCAGCGAGACGCTTGAAGGGAGGCTGGGCAAGCCTCTATACGAGCGAACCCGGGCGGCAGCCGAGAAATTGGGTGTGCCGGAGGCGGCCATCGCGAAGATGAAGCCGTGGGGCGCGATGCTGGTGCTGGCCGCAACCAAGCTTCAGCAAATGGGCTTCTCGCCGGACGCCGGCCTCGACAACTATCTGATTCAGAAAGCCAAGGCGAGCGGCAAACGGGTTGTCGAGCTCGAGTCCGGCGATCAGCAGCTCTCGGTGATGGATGGATTGAGCGCGAGATCCCAGACGGCGCTGCTGGTTGAGTTGTTGGCGACTATCGATGGCACGCCGCGGCTGCTCGATAACATCGTGACTGCCTGGAAAAAGGGCGACGCCGACGCGGCTTTCGCGCTGAATCAAAAGGACTTAAACGACTCGGAAGCCAGGCGCGAGTTTGAAGACAAGTTTTTGTACCAGCGCGATGTAGCGATGACGCGCAAGATCGAAGAGCTGCTTCGTCAACCGGGATCGCACTTCATTGCCGTCGGGTCATTGCATCTGGTGGGCCCGCGAAGCATCGTGGAGCAACTAAAAGCGAAGGGATATCGCGTCGAGCAGATCTGAGAACGGCCGGGCTTGCTTCATAATGCGCGCCGTCTTTCTAAGCGCGCATTGACGGCACGGACTCCATGACACTGCTTGGATTTATCGCGCTGTATCTGATTGCCTCGGTCGGCATCGGCGTGTACGCCGCGACCCGGGTGAGAACCACTTCGGACTACGCGTTGGCGGGGCGCTCGCTGCCGCTGTTCGTGATCGTGGCCACCACGTTTGCGACGTGGTTCGGCTCCGAGACCGTGCTCGGCATCCCGTCGAAGTTCGTCGAGGGCGGGTTCCGCAACACGGTCGAAGATCCGTTCGGCGCGGGGTTGTGCCTGATCCTGGTCGGCATGTTCTTCGCGCGCAAGCTGTACAAGATGGACCTGCTGACGATCGGTGACTATTACCGGCGTCGCTACGGGCGCGGTGTGGAAATCTTCACCTCGATC
>JBGSWX010000074.1:0-6930 GCA_041751695.1 Burkholderiaceae bacterium
TTGAGTCGTCGCCCGAGGAACGGAGCCGAGCCGGGGCCTTTGAGCGAAACAACGCTTTAGCCTTGTTTCGCGCCGGCTTGGCGAGTACCGCAGTGGTTGGCACGAAGTGCCCGACGACCTAGGCGGCGCAGCTGCGCCAGCCGCTGCTGCGCTCGCGCTCGCTCAATTTCACGTCAGCTTTGCCACCGCAAGCGACAGCCACTTCACGCCTTGCGGACCGAAGTTGATTTGCGCGCGTGCATCATCACCATTGCCTTCGAGGTTGATGACTACACCCTCGCCAAAGCGCGCGTGATTGACCGGCTGACCGATGCGATAACCGTGCGTTGGTTTCTCGCGCGTTGAAATCCGTATCGCCGGAGAAACGCCGGTGTCATGCCATTGACCGAATCGCCCACCCGAGCGCTCTCTAACGCGCGGCGTCAGCCACTTGACCGCGCCCTCGGGCAGCTCGGCGAGAAAACGCGACTTGATTCCATAGCGCGTCTGGCCATGCAGCATCCGGCTCTGCGCAAAGCTGATGTAAAGCCGCTGGCGCGCGCGTGTGATCGCCACGTACATCAGGCGCCGCTCCTCTTCGGGGCCGCCCGCTTCGTTCATGCTGTTCTCGTGCGGGAACAAGCCTTCTTCGAGACCGGTGATGAACACCGCATGGAACTCGAGTCCCTTCGCTGAATGCACCGTCATCATCTGCAACGCATCCTGGCCGGCCTGTGCCTGGTTGTCGCCGGCTTCGAGCGATGCGTGCGACAGAAATCCTGCGAGCGGCGACAACTGCGCGGTTTCGGCGTCGCTCTGCCCACCGGGGGTTTGCGCGTCATAACCCTCTTCCATCAGGAACGCAGCGGCAGCGTTGACCAGCTCATTTAGGTTCTCGATGCGCTCCTGGCCTTCCTTCTCGCTTTGATAATGCGCGATCAGCCCGCTTTGCTTGATCACCGTGTCGACAATTTCCGACAGCGGCAATTCGGTCGTCTGGGTCCGCAGCGTATCGATCAGCTTGACGAACGCCCCGAGGTTGGAGCCGCCTTTCCCGCTCATCGCGGCCACCGCTGCGTACAGCGTCTGGCCGCCCGCGCGTGCGGCGTCGCCCAGCTGCTCCAGCGTGCGGGCGCCGATTCCGCGCTGAGGAAAATTCACCACGCGCAGAAACGCCGTGTCGTCGGCCGGGTTCTCGATCAGGCGCAGATACGCCAACGCATGCTTGACTTCGGCGCGCTCGAAGAATCGCAGCCCGCCGTAGACGCGATACGGAATCGCAGCGCTGAAAAGCGCATGCTCGATCACGCGCGACTG
Source organism: Burkholderiaceae bacterium (assembly GCA_041751695.1). Lineage (GTDB taxonomy): Bacteria > Pseudomonadota > Gammaproteobacteria > Burkholderiales > Burkholderiaceae_F > JACCZX01. The sequence goes on from JBGSWX010000074.1 coordinate 1,297, forward strand.
CGCGTTCGAGCGATACAAAATCGCAATCTCGCTGCGCGCGTGGCCTTCGGCGATCAGGCTCTTGACTTCCTCGACCATCCACGCGGCTTCGTAGCCGTCGGTCTGCGCTTCGTAAACGCGCACCGGCTCGCCTTCACCGGCGTCGGTCCATAAATCTTTTCCGAGCCGGCGTTTGTTATTCGAGATCAGCGCGTTGGCCGCGTTGAGAATGTGACCGCCCGAGCGATAGTTCTGCTCGAGCTTGATCAAATTTTGCACGCGAAACTCGCGCTCGAAGTCCGCCATGTTGCCGACGTTGGCGCCGCGAAACGCGTAGATCGAGTTGTGCGTAACGATGCCGTTGGCGACGAAGTTGTGCGAGTCTTCGACGTCGAGGTCGTACACGGTGCGCGATTCAACCTCGTGCAGCTCGACCTCGCGCACGATGTCGTAGCCGCCCTTGACGTCGGCCACCGCCATGCCGGCGCGAACGTACTGCGCCTGAATCAACGGCAGGTAGCCCTTGCCCATCCGCGCGCGCTGGATCAAGCGCCCGCCCAGCACCGCGCGCAAGCGCGACGCGTCCTCCACCGCCGCACCATAGTCGCGCCGCCAGAACTTGGCGGCCCATCCGCCCTTGCCCTCGGTAATCGGCTTCAACACGAAGCCTGCTTCCACCGCTTGCTGCATCGCGGCCTCGTTACACGTACGGGCGTATATGCGGTGATCGGGCTTTTCGCGCCGTGAGTCGCTGCACATACTGACGATCACGTCGCCCTCATCGCCGAACGAGGGACGGCGCCGATCGTCGGGATGCTCGAACGCCAGGCCGCGATCGGCCAGCAGCCACTTGGCGGCGCGCTCGGTGTTCAACTCGAAGAACTCGCGCGGCACGCCCGGTTCGCCCTTGCGCTTGCGGCCCGCGGTGAACGCACGCATTGGCAGGCCATATTTGAGCGACATCACCGCCAGATCCTCGTGCGCTTCTACGGCGCCTTCATAGGTCCCGATGATCCATATCTGCTCTCCGCCCTCTTTTCGCGCGCGATAGCGAAATCCCGGCGGCAGGTATTTGTTGTGCCGCGCGCGACGGTGGCCGGAGACCGCGAGTCGATAGCCGACTCCGGGCTTCATCATCATGTACAGAAAAAATCGCGCCGGCATGTGCCCCACCGCGTAACCGGCGAAGTGCACGTGCTCGGGTGTTGTCGTCAGCGATTTGCCCTTTAGCGTGCGCAGCGTGACGAGCCGCGTCTGTTCGGTGCGATAGTGGACGCGGCTGACGCGTGACGAACCCATCTTGCCGCCGCCGATAAACGACTTGACGACATTGCCGACCCGGATCTGTTCGACGGGCCTGGTCGTGCCGTCGCCCATCGTCACTTCGGTGCCGGCCACGACGCATTGGTCGTCGTCACCCACCGCGAACACGGCGTTACTGGCGCCCGCAAGCTGTTTTAACCACGCGTATTGCAATCGATTGGTGTCCTGAAACTCGTCGACCAGGACATGGCGGAATCGATTTTGGTAATGCTCGCGCAACATCTCGTTTCGGTCGAGCAGTTCATAGCACCGCAATAAGAGCTCAGCGAAGTCGACCACACCTTCGCGATTGCATTGCGCGTCATATTGTGCATACAACTCGACGAATTTTCGGTTGTAATCGTCGTTGACTTCGACCGCGTTTGCGCGCAACCCCGCTTCCTTCGCGCTACTGATGAATTGCTGCAGGCTGCGCGGCGGGTATCGTTCTTCGTCAATGCCAGCCCCTTTCAACAGCCGCTTGATTGCGCCGAGCTGATCGGCGCTGTCGAGAATCTGGAAGGTCGAAGGCAACCCCGCGTCGCGCCAATGTGCGCGCAGCATCCGGTTGCACAGCCCATGAAACGTGCCGATCCACATGCCGCGGGTGTTGATCGGCAGCATGGCCGACAACCGCGTCAGCATCTCCTTGGCGGCCTTGTTGGTGAACGTGACGGCCAGCACAGCCTGCGGCGACACCTGGCTCGTCTGAATGAGCCACGCGATGCGCGTGGTGAGCACGCGCGTCTTGCCACTGCCCGCGCCGGCCAGGATCAGCGCTGATTGATTCGGGAGCGTGACCGCGGCGAGCTGCCGCTCGTTGAGGTTGGCAAGCAGGTTCATACGAGGCGCGAAGTCTAAGGGCAAGCGCCGTGGCAGATGACGCGGCCCATATAATCGTTCGATGAACCCGAAGTACGAACCGCAAGTGATCGAGGCCGACGCGCAACGCCATTGGCGCGCGACCAACGCGTATCGCGCAGTCGAGCATGCGGCCGGGCCCGATGGCGAGCAAAAGCCCAAGTTCTACGTCTGCTCGATGCTGCCGTACCCGAGCGGCAAGCTGCACATGGGGCACGTGCGCAACTACACGCTGAACGACGTGCTGTATCGCGTGCAGCGGATGCGCGGCTACAACGTGATGACACCGATGGGCTGGGATGCGTTCGGCCTGCCGTCCGAAAACGCGGCGATCGAAAAGAAAGTGCCGCCGGCCGCGTGGACGTACGCCAACATCGCCGACATGAAATCGCAGATGGAGCCGCTCGGGCTCGCGTTCGACTGGTCGCGCGAGGTGACGACGTGCAAGCCGGAGTACTACGTCTGGAACCAGTGGATATTCCTGAAGATGCTGGAAAGCGGCATCGCGTATCGCAAGACGCAGATCGTCAACTGGGACCCGGTCGATCAGACGGTGCTGGCAAACGAACAGGTAATCGACGGCCGCGGGTGGCGTTCGGACGCGATCGTCGAGAAGCGCGAGATCCCCGGCTACTACCTCGCGATCACGACCTACGCTGACGAGCTGCTCGAAGATCTCGAGCAGCTCGACTGGCCGCCACATGTGCGCGCGATGCAGGAGAGCTGGCTCGGCAAGAGTGTCGGCGTCAATTTCGGCTTTCCGTACGCGCTCGACGGCGAGCAAAAACTGCTGCGCGTATTCACCACGCGTGCCGACACGATGATGGGCGCGACGTTCGTCGCGATAGCGGCCGAGCATCCGCTCGCTATGCGCCTAGCGCGCGCCGAGCCGGCGCTTGCCGCGTTCATCGCCGAATGCAAACGCGGCGCGACGTCCGAGGTCGACGTGGCAACAATCGAGAAGAAAGGCGTGCCGACCGGATTTTTTGTCACGCATCCCCTGTCGGCTGACAAGCTGGAAGTGTGGATCAGCAATTACGTGCTGATGAGCTACGGCGAGGGCGCAGTGATGGGAGTGCCCGGTCATGATGAGCGCGATTTCGAGTTTGCGAAGAAGTATGGGCTTCCGATCAAGCAGGTGATCGCGGTCGGGCCGGATCTGGCTCCTATCGACGGCGGCTGCGGGTTCTCAACAGATGCCTATCAAGCGTGGTATTCAGACAAAGAACACGGCGCCTGCGTCAACTCGGGCAAGTACAACGGATTGATGTACGAAGCCGCCGTCGACGCAATTGCTGACGACTTAGAGTCGCTCGGGCTGGGTCAAAAACAGGTTCAGTGGCGCTTGCGCGACTGGGGAATTTCGCGCCAGCGCTACTGGGGTACACCGATCCCGATCATTCATTGCGCGGACTGTGGCGTCGTACCCGTCCCGGCGCAAGACCTGCCGGTGGTGCTGCCCGAACATCTTGTTCCTGACGGCACCGGCAATCCACTCGCCAGATATGAGCCGTTCTTGAAGTGCGATTGTCCGCGCTGCGGCAAACCCGCGCGGCGCGAGACGGACACGATGGACACGTTCGTCGATTCGTCCTGGTACTACATGCGCTATTGCTCGCCGGACAACGCCGGTGCGATGGTCGATCAGCGCAATGACTACTGGATGCCGATGGATCAATACATCGGCGGTATCGAGCACGCGGTGCTCCATCTGCTGTACGCACGCTTCTGGACCAAGGTGATGCGTGACTTGGGGCTTGTTAACTTCGACGAGCCGTTCAAGCGACTCTTCACGCAGGGCATGTTGACGGCGGAGTGCTATTACCGCGAAGACGCGGCCGGCAGGAAGCGCTGGTACTACCCGGGCGAGATCGACGTCGAGTACGACGATCGCGGCCGGCCCCTCAAGGTCACCGCGACCGAGGACGGCGAGCCGGTGTTCTACGGCGGCACGGAAAAGATGTCGAAGAGCAAGAACAACGTGGTCGAGCCGCGCGACATCATCGCCCGATTCGGGGCAGACACAGCGCGCGCATTCGTGATGTTCGCCGGACCACCCGACCAGAGCGCGCCGTGGTCGAGCTCGAGCGCCGACGGCACGTATCGGTTCCTGCGCCGGCTTTGGACGTACGGTTACGAGCATCGGCAAACGATCGCGCAAGCGCGTGATGGTGAGCGCGCATCGCCGGGCACGAGCGACAAGCAGCTGCGACGGCAGATTCACCTGCATCTGAAGCAGGCGGCCGCCGACTACGAGCGCATGCACTACAACACGGTCGTCTCGGCCGCGATGAAGATGCTCAATGCGCTCGAGGAAGCCAAGTCCGTCAACGGCAGCCTTGCTCCAGCGAGCCCGATGGTCGTGAAGGAAGCGCTCGGAATCTTGTTACGGGTTCTCTATCCGATCGCGCCGCATGTCACGCACACGCTTTGGAATGCGCTTGGATACGCGAGCGAGCACGGCGAGCTTCTGGATGCGCGCTGGCCGCAGGCGGACGACTCAGCGCTGGTTCAGGACGAGATGGAGTTGGCAGTGCAAGTCAACGGCAAGGTGCGCTCGACGATTCGCGTGCCCACGCACGCCGAGGATGCGGCCATTACCGCCACCGCATTGGCCGACGCCAACGTGATCAGGTTTGTCGAGGGACGGCCGGTCAAGTTTTCGAAAGTGGTGCGGCCGAAGCTTGTGACGATTGCCGTCTGATGCACCGATTGCTGCTGGCTTCGCTTTTGCTGTCGTCCGTGCTCGCCGGCTGCGGTTTCCAGCTGCGCGGGTCACAAACCCTGCCGATCGAGCGCCTGTATCTGGCGCTGCCGGTGAATTCGCCGATCGGCGCCGAAATCACGCGCGTCGTGCGATCGTCGACCAATGCAAGCGTAGTTCAGGTTCGCAAAGACGCGCAGGCGGTCATTGAATTGCTGGGAGAACAGCGCGAGCGCGAAGTGCTGTCGATCAACGCGCAGGGCCGCGCCCGCGAATATCAGCTTCGATTGCGCACGACGTTCCGCGTGGTCGATCAGGAAGGCCTCGAGCTAATCGCACCGACCACGCTGGTCGCACGCCGCGATATCGCGTTCAACGAATCGGAGCTGCTCGCAAAGGAGTCCGAAGAGGCTTTGCTGTACCGCGATATGCAAAGCGACCTGGTGCGGCAGATCGTCAATCGTCTACAGGGCATTAAACCCAGTGCAGGTTAGAAACGATGCCCTCGGCGGCGTATTGACGCGCGCACAGCGCGCGGGCGCCCTGCCTCCAATCTTCGTGGTGGCCGGCGACGAAGCGTTGCTCTCGCTCGAGGCGCAGGACGCGATTCGTTCGACGGCGCGCGGCCTGGGTTACACCGAGCGCGACGTGCTGAATGCCGATGCGCGCTTCGATTGGTCGAAGCTCGCCGCGGCGGCGCAGGAGTTGTCGCTGTTTGCGGACAAGAAAATCGTCGAGATTCGGCTGCCGAGCGGCAAGCCGGGCGTGGCCGGCGCCAAGGCGCTCGA
>JBGSWX010000075.1:0-2578 GCA_041751695.1 Burkholderiaceae bacterium
CGCAGCCGCTGCCCGACTTCGTCGAGCACTTTGTTGGCGCGGGTGCGGATCACCCAGCGGACGCTCGGCACCAGCAGGCGATCGAGCAGCGCCCAGAGCGCAAGCAGCGCGCCGATGATCGCAATCCACAGCGGAATCTCTATCGTTGCCAACGCGCCCCCGACATTGTTCTTGTTGGAAGTGCGCTAGCGTTATTGCTGCTGCCTACGCGAGCGTGACGCTGGTTTCGAATCGACCGGCCCGGTCGTGCCACGCAGCGATTTGAAGTTTCGAGCCCGGTGTGCCCTTGACCAGCCAATCGATGTGCGCGCGATCGGCCGTTACTTTTTTATTCGGCCAGAAAGAAATGCCTGTGTGCATATACGCCCAGCCTTCAAGCTCGCCCAATTCTTCGCGCGGCTTTCCTGAGAGGAGCGCAGTGCCTTCCGGCAGCTTGATCTCCGCCAGCACGCCGCGCAGCAACTTCCGCTGTACCGCCATCTTGGTGACGTAGGTCGGTAACCAGCCGGTGTTCTGCACGATCAGTCGCACGCGCCACGTCTCTGCGCCGGCAGCGGTGACTTCAACACTGCCGAGCTCGAGCTTCGGCGAGATCAGTGCCTGCCATAGCAGCCACTGCGGAAAACGCGCGATCTCTTTCTCGCGTAACGGCGGCGGCGGGTTGGCGAAGACGTGCAGTCGGTTCCAGCCGCCGATCTCGACCTCGCCGAGTTGCGGATGAGTAAACGGCTTCCAGTCGATGTGGCCTTCGTTGGGCGCAACGCGCTGCGCCCACTCGAACATCGCCAAATCGTCTTCGGTTGGATGATCGCGGAACCAGTGGATCCATTCCTTGCTCTCGATGCCGGCTTCTTTTTTTGGATTCCATATTTCGATGGTCCAGGTGAACATGCCCAGGTGTTCGTAGATCCAGTCGAACGAGCCGCTGATGAATTCGCCCGGCATGTATTGAAACTCGTGCCAGATCGAAATGGCCGGGTAGCCGGTCAGCTCTTCCCCCTTTTTCCCGACAGTTTGATAGGTCCATAGATCTTCAGCGGGAAGCTTGTCGTCGGGCGCGGAACCGAGCGGGCGCAGCAGCACGCCGGAAAATGTGTGAATGCTGGTGCCGCCGCAGATGTTCGGGTGCGACGTGAAAAACTCAACGATCGCGCGCACCTCGGGCTCGGACGTCGGAAACGGCCCGGCGCCGAGCTGCTCGAACTCCTGCCGCCAGTTGGCCGGAAAGTTGCGGTTTAAATCGAGGCCCTGCGCGTTGCCGGTCACGCCCGCGACGGTGACGCTGACGCCGTCGTAATTTTCGATGCGCCCCTCCGCCAGCACGCGGAAATATTCGCCGCCGGGTGCATCGGTCGGCGCGCGCCGCACCAGCAAACTCGGCTGCTGCGGATGTTTCTTCCACGGCCCGTTTGGATCGGCGATGCGGATCTGCAGGATGCGCCCATCACCATCGATGTCCTCGGCGACCAGCCCATCGAGGGGATCTTCGTCGAACGGATAACGCCGTGTCGACGAGCGCACGTAGCGCGGGTTGTCGCCCATCGCCCACTCGGCACCATCGGGATTGATGCGCGGGCAGACATAAAAAGTGCGTGTGTCAAGCGCACGCGCGACCTCGGCGTTTTCCACGCGCTCCTTCATCAGCCAATCGATGAAGTACAAGCACGCGCTCGACGCTGTCAGCTCGATCGAGTGAATGTTGCCGTCGACCCAATACGCGGGTTTGTGAGCCGCCGCGCCGGTCGCACGATTCGTCAGCGTCACCAGCGCAATCGCGCGGCCTTCGTGGCTGACGCCGATCGTTTCGACCGTCACGAACTCGGGATTTTCGTCGGCAAAGGTGCGCAGAATCGCCATCAAATCTTCGTATCGGTAGAAGCGCGAGTAGTCGATGGCGGGCATGGCGGAACTGGGTGAGGGGGAGGCCGGCGATGATACTGGGCTGTTATCTCGTCATCGTCGGCGGTCGTATCATCCGTGGCCATGCCTGAGCAATCCACCCATCCTCTCGCTCTCGACCGGGCTGCCGAAAAACGCAAGCGCGGATTGCGACGCGTGGTCGACGCGACTCACTACTCGTTGGACGGTTTGCGGGCGGCCTGGGCCGGTGAAGATGCATTCAGGCAGGAGCTCATGCTGGCGGTGGTGCTCACGCCGGTGGCGCTGGTGCTGCCGATTGCATTGGCGGAGAAGATCCTCCTGGTCGGCGTGCTGATGCTGGTGTTGATCGTCGAGTTGCTCAACAGTGCGATCGAAGCTGCCGTCGACCGCGATAGCCTGGAAATCAACCCGCTCGGCAAGCGCGCCAAAGATGTCGGCAGCGCGGCGGTGATGCTCGCGTTGACGTTCGCGGGCGGTACCTGGGTCGCCATTGTCGGCTGGTATTTCTTTCGGGCCTGAACACGTCCACGTGAGCGGACTGCTGCAGTCCAGCGTCAAGTCATTGCCGCTCGTGTATCGCGGCAAGGTGCGCGACAGCTACGTGGTGGGCGACGACAAACTGCTGATCGTCACGACCGATCGGTTGTCGGCGTTCGACGTGGTGATGAGCCAGCCGATCCCTGACAAGGGCAGGGTG
>JBGSWX010000076.1:0-5600 GCA_041751695.1 Burkholderiaceae bacterium
CGCGCCGCCGGCATCGTGCGGCGTGTTTCGCGCAGCGTGCATAACGCCGGCAAACGATCGAGCATGCGCTGCGCCGCGGTCCATTCTTCGGCAGTCATCGTGTCGAAATCCACCTTGCGAAGCCGCTCGCGATCGCTCCACGAAAGCGCGGCATCGATCTCGATGCGCCTCTCAGGCGACTGCGGCGGCGCTGTCGATGGGCCGAATAGCGCAGCCGCCAGGCGGCGGTTTTCCGGCAGCGCCGGTCCCGATACGCGCTGCTTCACCTTCGGCATCAGCATCTGCATGATGCGGCCGAGCAGATCGGGGTCACGCCAGAAAATGTGAAATGCCTGATCGAACAATGTGCGATGTTCGCCGCGGCTGAGAAAGCACACCGACAAGATCGCGTGCAAATCACCGCGCGATGCAATGCCGGCCGCGCGCAAGCCGTCGAAAGCAAGCAGCAACCGGTCGGTTCCGATCGGCAGGCCGGCGCCGCGCAACACGCGCGCGAAGTGCATCACGTTTTCGGCCAGCCGGCCGGGCAGTTGGTTGCGTTCAGCCGACGCCAACATCAATGCTCAATCCGACCCTTGCGCAAGCGCATCGCTGCGCACGCGCTCGATCAATCGCGCGGCCTCGCTGCCCTGCATCTTCGCGATGTCGTCCTGATACTTGAGCAGCACCCCGAGCGTGTTGTTCACCGTCTCGGGTTCGAGCACCACCGCATCCAGTGCGAGCAACGCCCGCGTCCACTCGATCGTTTCGGCCACGCCAGGCAGCTTGTAAAGCTCGATGCGACGCAACTGCTGCACAAACGCGACGATATGACGCGACAGCATCTGCTGCGCATCGGGTACGCGCCGGCGCAGAATTTCGAGCTCTCGCGCGGCCGATGGATAGCCGACCCAGTGATACAGGCAGCGGCGCTTGACCGCGTCGTGCACCTCGCGCGTGCGGTTCGACGTGATGACCACGATCGGCGGCTGCTCGGCCTTGACCGTCTTCCATTCCGGAATTGTGATTTGAAAATCGGCGAGCACTTCGAGCAGATAGGCCTCGAACGGCTCGTCGGCGCGGTCGATTTCGTCGATCAACAAAACCGGCGGTAAGGGCCGCGGCCTCAGCGATGCGAGTAGCGGCCGCTCGATCAGAAAGCGCTCGGTAAAGAGCCCCTGCGCGATACGCTCGCGAGATTCACCTGTGACTTCGGCCAGGCGAATCTCCAACATCTGCTGCGCGTAGTTCCACTCGTACGCAGCACCGTGGATGTCGAGCCCTTCGTAGCATTGCAGGCGAATCAATTCGGCGCCGAGCGCGGCTGCCAGAACTTTCGCGATCTCGGTCTTGCCGGTGCCCGGTTCGCCTTCGAGAAACAGCGGCCGCTGCAGCTTCAGCGCGAGAAATACTGCCGTGGCCAGCGGCCGATCGGCGACGTAATTGTTTTCGGCCAGCAGGCTAGCGGTGGCATCGATCGACGCGGGAAAGGCGGCAGTCATCACCGAACCTTAACCGATCGCCCGCGCACCAAAGTCAGAAACTGATGACCACCGACTCCGCCGACCGCTTCGCCGGCCCGTGATACACGGCCTCGATGTTGTTGCCGTCCGGATCGATGACGAATGCTCCGTAATAGCCGGCGTGGTATTGCTCGCGAATGCCCGGCTTGCCGTGATCCTTGCCGCCGGCTGCAAGCGCGGCCGTATAAAAACGATCGACGGTGGCGCGGTCGGGCGCCTGAAACCCGAGGTGAACGTGAGTTGCGCCGGTAGTTGCCATCGCATCGGTGCTGACGAAAATTTCGTCAAAGTAGAAGTAATTCTCGCCCTCGCCGTCGATCTTGCGCCCGAGCACCTCTAGCACCGCGGTGTAGAAGCGCTTCGTGGCCGCAAGATCGCGTGCGATCAATTGCACGTGATCGATCAGCCGGCCCCGGTGCAGTTGTTGAGCTTCCATCCTCAGCCCGATGCAAAACTACTGCGCCCCGATCTCGCACCTGCGGTGCCGCAGTACGTTTCGATGCGCGTACCTCCGTACGCCTCCGCTCCTCGGCGCAAGCTCGGGCCTGCTCGCTACTACGTTTTTCATCGGACTGATCCTAGTGAGCGAACTCGGCTTCCATGCGGCGTTGGATTTCTTCCTGCGATAGATCCTCGACATGCGTACCGAGCGTCCACTGATAGCCATAGGGATCCTTCAGCGTGCCGGTGCGGTCGCCGTAGAACTGGTCCTCGACCGGTCTGACTTGCGTCGCGCCCGCGGCTAGCGCCTTGGCAAAGGCGGCATCGACATCGGGCAGATAGATCATCAGAAACATCGGCGAGCCGCCGAGCGACTGCGGGCTCTTGTTGCCCCACTCTTCGTTTTCTTCGGACATCATCACGATCGAATCGCCGATGCGCATTTCGGCGTGTGCGATCTTGCCGTCTGGCATCTCGAGCTTCATTCCCAGTTCTGCGTCAAAAGCACGGCGATAGAAGTCGAGGGCGCCGGCTGCGTCGCGCAACGCCATGTACGGGGTCACTGAGTGATAGCCAGCGGGTACTGCCTCTGATTTAGCCATTCATGCCTCCTGAAATTCAGCCGTGGGGGACGCCTCTCGAGCCTGTGGTCTTGTGCTCAGCGCAGCGCTGACGGCTCGCTTTGCCAGCACCGGGATCAAATGTGCGCGGTACTCCGCGCTGCCGTGTAGATCACCACTCAGGTCCGCCGCCGGGATCGACACGCCATCGCAGCTCTCGGCAACGAACTTTGCGTTAAGTGGGTCTTCGAGTGACTTAACGCGAAACGGCGTCGGTCCCGCGCCGGTCACTGCAACGCGCACACCGTTCGCTGCTTTGGCCACGCACACGCCGACCAGCGCAAAGCGCGAAGCCTGCTGCTTGAACTTGATGTACGCCGCCTTCTCGGGCACCGGGAAACGCACTGCAGTGATGATCTCGCCGGGTGCGAGCGCGGTTTCATAAAGCCCCTTAAAAAACTCGTCTGCGGCAATCGTGCGGCGATCGGTCTGCACCGTCGCCCCCAGCGCCAGGACCCCGGCCGAATAACATGCGGCCGGATCGCTGTTGGCAAGCGAGCCGCCGATCGTGCCGCGATTGCGCACCTGACGATCGCCGATGCCGCCCGCCAATTGGGCGAGGCCCGGTATCCGTTTCCGCAACTCCGGCGAAGCAGCGACGGTTTCGTGCGTCGTCATGCTGCCGATCACGATGTCGTTCCCGTCTTCGCGTATGCCGCGCAACTCGGCGATCCCCGCGAGATCGATCCAGCCCGTCGGTGTAAACAAGCCTAATCGCACCGCGGGCAGCATCGTCTGACCGCCGGCGAGCAAGCGGTCGTCGCCGTGCGTGCTAACCAGTTTGACCGCCTCGGCGACCGAGGACGGGCGGTGATAGTGCATCGCTTCCATTGTCGCCTCCTAATGTTTGGTTGCTGCGCGCATCGTCTTCCACACCGTGTGCGGCGTGGCCGGCATCGGCACGTCTTTGATGCCGAGATGTGCGAGCGCGTCGGTGACTGCGTTGATCACCGCTGCCGGCGAGCCGATCGCGCCCGCCTCGCCGCAGCCCTTCACGCCGAGCGGATTGTGCGTGCACGGTGTGCCCTTCACCGTCTCGACGGTAAAGCTCGGCAGATCGTCCGAGCGCGGCAGCGCGTAGTCCATGTACGAACCGGTCACGAGCTGCCCGTCTTCGTTGTAGATGCCGTGCTCGAAGAGCGCCTGCCCGATGCCCTGCGCCAGCCCGCCGTGCACCTGGCCCTCGACGATCATCGGGTTAATGACGTTGCCGAAGTCGTCGCATGCGGTAAAGCGGTCGACGCGCACGACGCCGGTGTCCGGATCGACCTCGACTTCGCACACATACGAGCCGGCCGGATACGTAAAGTTGGTCGGGTCGTAGAACGCGTTCTCGTTCAGGCCCGGCTCGAGCTTGTCAAGCGGATAGTTGTGCGGTACGTAAGCAGCGAGCGACACCTCTGCAAACGCCTTCTTGCGATCGGTGCCGACGACGCCGAACGCGCCGTTGGCGAACTCAATGTCGGCATCGCTCGCTTCGAGCAGATGTGCCGCGATCTTCTTGCCCTTCGCGATGACCTTGTCGAGCGCCTTGACGATTGCAGTGCCGCCGACCGCGATCGAGCGCGAGCCGTAGGTGCCCATGCCGAACAGCACCTTGCCGGTGTCACCGTGCTGAATATCGACATCGTCGATACCGATGCCGAGCTTGTCGGCGACGACTTGTGCGAACGTCGTCTCGTGGCCCTGACCGTGCGAATGCGAGCCCGTGAAGACCGTCACCTTGCCGGTCGGATGCACGCGCACTTCGCCCGCCTCGAACAGGCCCGCGCGTGCTCCGAGCGCGCCGGCGATGTTCGACGGCGCGATTCCGCATGCTTCGATGTAACAGGCGTAGCCAAGCCCGCGCAGCATGCCGCGCTTGCCGCTCTCGGCCTTGCGTGCCGCGAAACCTTTAACGTCGGCCAGCTCGATCGCGCGCTTCAGCGTCGCTTCGTAATCGCCGATGTCGTACGTCAAACCGACCGGCGACGCGTACGGAAACGAGTGGATGAAGTTGCGGCGGCGCAGCTCGGCCGGGTCAATTTTCATCTCGCGCGCCGCGGTTTCGACGATGCGCTCGACAACGTAGGTCGCCTCGGGACGGCCGGCGCCGCGGTAGGCATCGACCGGCGCGGTGTTGGTGAACACCGCCTGCACCTCGCAGTAGATCGCCGGCGTGGTGTATTGGCCCGCCAGCAGCGTTGCGTACAGGATCGTCGGGATGCACGACGCGAAGGTCGACAGGTACGCGCCCATGTTGGCGGTTGTGTAAACGCGCAGCGCGAGAAACTTGCCGTCCTTGTCGAGCGCGAACTCGGCGCTGGTGACGTGGTCGCGGCCGTGCGCGTCGGTCAGAAACGCCTCGCTGCGATCGGCCGTCCACTTGATCGGTCGCCCGACGCGCTTGCTGGCCCATACCAGCGCAGTCTCCTCAGCGTACAAGTAAATCTTCGAGCCGAAACCGCCGCCGACATCTGGCGCAACCACGCGCACCTTGTGCTCGGGCAGGCCGAGCACAAACGCCGTCATCAACAGCCGCTCGACGTGCGGGTTCTGGTTGGAGACATACAACGTGTACGACTCGTCGGCGCGGGAGTACGCCGCATTGGCTGCGCGCGGTTCGATCGCGTTCGGGATCAGCCGGTTGTTGGCGAACTGAAGCTTGGTCACGTGCGCCGCCTTCGCGAACGCAGCGTCGGTCGCGGCCTTGTCGCCGATCGCCCACGTGTAGCAAATGTTGTCCGGCGCGATGTCATGCACCGCCGTCTTCACCTTGGCCGCGGTGGCTGTATCAGCCACCGCCGGCAGGATGTCGTAGTCGACATCGATCAGATTCGCGGCGTCTCGCGCCTGTGCCAGCGTTTCGGCCACGACGAGCGCCACCTGGTCGCCGACGTAGCAGACTTTGCTCTCGGCCAGCACCGCGTGCTTCGGCTCCTTCATCGGCGTGCCGTCGATGTTGTTGATCTGCCAGCCGCACGGCAATCCACCAACGCTCGCCATGTCCTTGCCGGTAAATACGCCGAGCACACCGGGCGCGTTCTTCGCTGGCGCA
>JBGSWX010000077.1:0-3478 GCA_041751695.1 Burkholderiaceae bacterium
GCAATCAGCGGTGGACTGTCATTGGACTGCGATTGCGCAGTCGCGGTCGCGCAACCGGCGATGAGCAGAGCAAGGAACAGCGTCAGCAAGCGATTCATGGAAGTCTCCGAATAGATCGGTGTGATACGGCTAACGTGCGAAGGTTCACTGTGTTGACTCACCCTACCTCAGCTCGCAGACGCGGGCTGTAACACCCTGTAACAGCAAGCACATCCAGTGCCCGAAACGCAGCGCTTGCTTGCTACTTCGGCGAACGCCGATAATCCGCGCTTCTTACCCTGACGGCCCGCCTGCCGGAACTGTTCCGATGCGCTTTCGCTTCCCGATTGTCATCATCGACGAGGATTTTCGCTCCGAGAACGCGAGCGGCCTCGGCATTCGCGCGCTGGCCAAGGCGATCGAGGTCGAAGGCGTCGAGATTCTCGGCGTCACCACGTTCAGCGATGTATCGAGCTTTGCGCAGCAGCAGAGCCACGCGTCGGCGTTCATCTTGTCGGTCGACGACGAGGAGCTGGCCGAAGGCAACGCCAACGAGGAGACGATCGCGAAGCTGGCCGCGTTTGTGCGCGAGATACGGCGCCGGAACGCCGACATTCCGATCTTCCTGTATGGCGAGACGCGCACGACGCATCACATGCCGAACGACCTGCTGCGCGAGCTGCACGGCTTCATTCACATGTTCGAAGACACGCCCGAGTTCGTCGCGCGCTACATCATTCGTGAGGCGAACGTGTACCTGGAGGCATTGGCGCCGCCCTTCTTTCGCGCGCTGACACACTACGCGCAGGACGGCTCGTACTCGTGGCACTGCCCGGGGCATTCGGGCGGCGTTGCCTTTCTGAAGAGCCCGGTGGGCCGCATGTTCCATCAGTTTTTCGGCGAGAACATGTTGCGCGCCGACGTTTGCAATTCGGTCGACGAGCTCGGCCAACTGCTCGATCACACCGGCCCGGTAGCCGCCAGCGAACGCAACGCCGGCCGCATTTTCGGCGCCGACCATCTGTTCTTCGTCACCAACGGCACATCGACTTCGAACAAGATCGTCTGGCATTACGTCGTGGCGCCTAACGACGTCGTTGTAGTCGATCGCAATTGCCACAAGTCGGTGCTGCACGCGATCACGATGACCGGTGCGATCCCGGTTTTTCTGACGCCGACGCGCAATCACTACGGGATCATCGGGCCGATTCCTCTTGCAGAATTCAAGTGGAAATCGATCGCCAAGAAAATTGCGCGCCACCCGTTATTGAAGAACAGAAAGAGCGAGAACGGACGTGCCAGGCCGCGCGTGCTGACGCTAACGCAGAGCACCTATGACGGCGTTCTCTACAACGTCGAAACGATCAACGAACAATTGGACGGCAAGATCGACACGCTGCACTTCGACGAAGCGTGGCTGCCGCACGCGGCGTTCCACGATTTCTATCGAGACATGCATGCGATCGGCGGCGTTACGGCGTCCGGTGTGGAATCCTCGCGCCGGCGTAATCGCGACTCGATGATTTTTTCGACGCAATCGACTCATAAGATGCTGGCTGGGTTGTCGCAGGCGTCGCAGATTCTGATTCGCAATTCGCAAAACGAGAGCCTCGACCGCTTCATGTTCAATGAAGCGTTTCTGATGCACACGTCCACGTCGCCGCAGTACGCAATCATTGCCTCATGCGATGTGGCCGCGGCAATGATGGAGCCGCCCGGCGGAACCGCGCTGGTCGAGGAGTCGATTACCGAAGCGCTCGACTTCAGGCGCGCGATGCGCAAGGTCGATCACGAGTATGGGGACTCGTGGTGGTTCAAGGTGTGGGGTCCGAAGGACCTGGTTGCAGAGGGCATCGGCAGCCGCGATGACTGGATTCTGAAGTCGGGCGACGACTGGCACGGCTTCGGCGATGTGGCCTCGGGCTTCAACATGCTCGACCCGATCAAGGCTACCGTGATTACCCCGGGGCTCAATCTCGACGGTTCGTTCGTCGATCCCGGCATCCCAGCCGCAGTCGTCACCAAGTACCTGGCCGAGCACGGCATCATCGTCGAGAAAACCGGGCTGTATTCGTTCTTCATCATGTTCACCATCGGCATCACCAAGGGCCGCTGGAACACGATGGTCACCGAGCTGCAGCAGTTCAAAGACGATTACGACAAGAACCAGCCTCTGTGGCGCGTGATGCCCGAGTTTCTAAAGGCGTACCCGCAGTATGAAAAGATGAAGCTGCGCGAGCTGTGCGACTCGGTGCACGACATCTATCGCGCCAGCGACATCGCGCGCCTGACCACCGAGATGTACCTATCGGAAATGGAGCCGGTGATGAAGCCCACCGACGCCTACGCGCAGATGGCGCACAGCGCGATCGACCGCGTGCCGATTGACGATCTCGAAGGCCGCGTGACCGCAGTGCTGCTGACCCCGTACCCGCCCGGCATTCCGCTGCTGATTCCGGGCGAGCGCATCAACGCGACGATCGTTCGCTATTTGCAATTCGCGCGCGATTTGAACGCGCGCTATCCCGGGTTTGGCACCGACATTCATGGCCTGGCGAAAAACGACGCCGGCGCGTACTTTCTCGACTGCGTTGGGCCTAACGCCCATGCGACTTCATAGGTTCTACCGCCGATGTTCTTCTCCGCTGTGGTCGCTCTCGCGCGGCCGAACCCATTTAGGAGGCACCATGCCGCATTGTGTGACAAGAGCGATCCTGGGCGCGTGGCTCGTGTTTTTCAGCGTTGCATCGCACGCGCAGGAATATCCGGCAAAGCCGGTGCGCATCGTCGTGCCGTTCGCGGCGGGCGGCCCGGCGGATATTTACGCGCGCTTCATTGGCCAGCGCCTGCAGGACGCGCTCGGGCAGTCGGTCGTGGTCGACAATCGGCCCGGCGCGGGCGCGATCATCGGCACCGACGCGGTGGCCAAGAGCGCCCCCGACGGCTACACGTTGTTGATGATGTCCAACACGCACACGGTCAACGAATCGCTGATCCCAAACAAGCCATATCAGTTGCTGCGTGACTTCGTGCCGGTGGCGCCGATCAACTATTCGGATCTGGTTCTGGTGGTGCATCCTTCGGTGCCGGTCAACACATTGGCCGAGCTGCTGCAACTTGCGAAGTCCAAACCGAAGGAACTGAACTACGCATCGTCGGGCAACGGCACGCCGTATCACATGGCCGGCGAGTTGTTCAAGGCGATGGCCGGCGTCGACATCGTGCACGTGCCGTACAAGGGAAGCTCGGGGGCGCGCACCGATGTGCTGGGTGGGCAGGTGCAGATGATGTTCGATGCGGTACCCACGATGAGCGATCACATTAGAAGCGGCAAGGTGAAAGCCGTGGGCACCACCGGCGAGAAACGCTCTGCGGTGCTGCCTAATGTTCCGACGATGGCCGAAGCAGGCGTGCCAGGGTATGACGCCGTCATCTGGTTGGGGATCATGGCGCCGAAGAACACGCCGCGCGAGATCGTTAATCGGCTCAGTGCAGAGAT
>JBGSWX010000078.1:0-17813 GCA_041751695.1 Burkholderiaceae bacterium
CCCAGAGCGATACGCTGCACGGGCACGGTGCGCACCAGCACGTCGCCGTTGGTGCCCCCGAGCTTTCCGCCAATCTCGTTGTTCGGGAAATGCTCGCTGACGATGCCGCCGAAATACGGGAAGCCGACCTTGGCCGTCTCCCTGCTCGGATGCTCGCCTTCCAGCAGCGACAGCTTGAGCTTCACCTCATGGCCGTGCTGCGCGTCCTTAGCCTCGAGGTTCCACTGGCCAGCGTCTGCGCGCCCATCGGGGCCCCAACGGAATCCGATCGCGCCGTTGGGCAACACCACCTCGCCCGTCTCGTCGAAGGCGACCGTCTTCCATTCCGGGTTGTTGGCCTGGTCCAGCGTACCGTCGAAGTCGGACGCGCGCACGTAGCGGTCGGGCACCGTGATCACTTCGCCGCTGGGCAGGGTGTGCTCTTTCAGCATCACGAGCATCGGCATGTCGGTGTACCGGCGCACGTAATCGTCGAAGTAGGCGCTGCGCTCGCGGCCACCATCGGGAAAGTAGAACTCCTTCAGGATCACATGGCCCATCGCCATCGCCACCGCGGCGTCGGTGCCCTGCTTCGGGTTCATCCAGATGTCGGCCAGCTTTGCGACCTCGGAATAATCGGGCGTCACCGCCACCGTCTTCGTGCCCTTGTAGCGCACCTCGGTGAAGAAATGCGCGTCCGGCGTGCGCGTCTGCGGCACGTTGGAACCCCAGGCGATGATGAAGCTGGAGTTGAACCAATCGGCCGATTCGGGCACGTCGGTCTGCTCGCCCCAAACCTGCGGGCTGCTCGGCGGCAGGTCGCAGTACCAGTCGTAGAAGCTCATGCTCACGCCGCCGATCAGGCTCAGGTAACGCGAGCCCGCGGCGTAGCTGACCATCGACATCGCCGGGATCGGCGAGAAGCCGATGATGCGGTCCGGGCCGTGTTTCTTGATGGTGTAGACGTTGGTCGCGGCCACGATCTCGTTGACCTCGTCCCAGTTCGAGCGCACGAAACCGCCGAGGCCGCGGATCTGCTGGTAGTCGCGGCGCTTGCTGTCGTTTTCGACGATGGAGGCCCAGGCGTCGACCGGCTCATGCGCCAGGCGCGCCTCGCGCCAGCTCTTCAACAGCCGGCCGCGCACCATCGGGTACTTGACGCGGTTGGCGCTGTACAGGTACCAGCTGTAGCTCGCCCCACGCGAGCAGCCGCGCGGCTCGTGGTTGGGCATATCCCAGCGCGTGCGCGGGTAGTCGGTCTGCTGGGTCTCCCAGGTGACGATGCCGCCCTTGACGTAGATCTTCCACGAGCATGAGCCGGTGCAGTTGACGCCGTGGGTCGAGCGCACGATCTTGTCGTGCGCCCAGCGGTTGCGGTACGCGTCTTCCCAGGTGCGGTCTTCGCCGGTGGTAACGCCGTGGTTACCGGAGAAGCTCTCGCGCGGATTGCGGAAGTAGTTAAGGCGGTCGAGAAAATGGCTCATGAGAAGTCCGGGAGTTTGTTCAAGGGTTCTTCACGTAGGCGTTCTTGCGCAGGTAGAACCACCAGTTAAGGACCAGGCACAGCGCATAGAACACGGCAAAGCCGTACATCGCAATCTCCGGCGTACCCGCCTTGATCTGTCCGCCGATGACTACCGGCGCGATGAAGGCTCCATACGCCGCGATCGCCGAGGTCCATCCCAACACCGGGCCCGCCTGTGTACGGTCGAAGATCACACCGATGGTGCGGAAGGTGGAGCCGTTGCCGATGCCGCTGGCGGCGAAGAGCAGTACGAACAGCACCATGAAGATAAGGAAATACTCTTCTGGCGTGGCCGATTTGTAGGCCAGCAGCATCACGTAACCCACCGCGGCCGAGGCGACCACCATCACTGCCGAGATGATCTGCGTGACGATAGAGCCGCCGACCTTGTCGGCGATCCAGCCGCCCACCGGACGGATCAGCGCGCCAACGAAGGGGCCGATCCAGGCCCAGGTCAGCGCCGACGGCGCGTTCTGGTTTTTTAGCGTGTGCTGCATGACACCGGTCGCGTCGGGGACGTGACTGACGCCGAAGATCACGGTGATCGACAGTGGCAGTGCCATCGAGAAACCGATAAACGAACCGAAGGTGACGATGTACAGCAACGTCATCGACCAGGTGTGTTTGTTGCGAAAGATCTCGAATTGCTTGGCGATGTTCTCCTTCATCGTGCCGAAGGCCGTCAGTTTCAACACCAGCACGGTGCTGATGATGATCAGCGCGATGGCTAGCCACATGTTCAGCAACCCCAGGCCGGTGGGCGCGGGCAGGTACAGATACAGGCCAATGCCGGCCGGCACGAACGACAGCGTGTACAGCCAGATGATCTTCAGGAACGCGGCGTTCGTGTTGCCGATGTTGGGCGACACGGTCAACAGGTTGTTCATGCCGAACCAGCACAGGATCGACAACGGCACCAGCGACAACAGCCAGGCGAAGCCGGCGTTCTGAATCCACGTCGGCGTGCCGGCGGCGATCTTGCCGAAGATCCAGCCGCTGTCTTTGACCAGCGTCATCGGCTCGCCGCCGAGGGCGCCGAACAGGCTCATCGTCATCACCAGCGGAATGACGACCTGCATGCTGGTCACGCCGAAGTTTCCGAGGCCGGCGTTGATGCCCAGCGCCGTGCCTTGGAGGCGCTTCGGGAAAAACGTGCTGATGTTCGACATCGAGCTCGCGAAGTTGCCGCCGCCTACGCCTGACCACAGCGCCATCAGCTGGAATGCCCACAACGGCCAGTCCTTGTGCTGCAGGACGATGCCGGTACCAATCGCCGGGGCCAGCAGCATGGCGGTGGTGAGGAAGATCGTGTTGCGCCCGCCCGCAAGACGGATCAGGAAGGACGCCGGAATGCGCATCGTGGCGCCGGCCAGGCCCGCGATCGCGGTCAGCGTGAATAACTCGGCCTGCGAAAATGGGAAGCCGAGGTTGAGCATCTGCACGGTGATGATTCCCCACATGCCCCATACGGCGAAGCCGCATAACAAGCTCGGCACCGAGATAAACAAATTGCGGTAGGCGATCTTCTTGCCGGTGGATTCCCAGAAGGCGGTGTCCTCCGGACGCCAGTCGACGATGTCAACCGATGAGGTCGGGCGGACCGCGGGGGCAGGATGGGTGGCGCTCATGGAGGCTCCGCTACTCAGATCGAAAGAAAGTGGTTGGTCGATTCAACTCTTGAAGCTGAACTCGGCCGCACGCGGGCCCATCACTTCGGTGCGGCGTACCTCGGTCCAGTACATCCAGATCAGGCTGACCCAGACGACGCCGTACATCAACATGAAGGCGCTCGAGCGGATCTCGGTCAGATCGAGCAAGGCGCCGAACATGATCGGCAAAACAAAGCCACCCAGTCCGCCGGCGAGTCCGACAATGCCGGAGATCACGCCGATGTTTCCCGGATAGTCGTCGGCGATGTACTTGAACACCGACGCCTTGCCGAAGGCCCACGCAATACCGAGCACGAACATCAGCAGCGTGAACGTCCAGACGTTGAGCGCCAGCGTGAATGTCATCGGACCGTTGACGCCCTGAATCGTGTAGGTCGTTGCCGGGTACGACAACAGGAACAGCGCAATCCAGCTCACCCACATCACCCACCAGGTGAGCTTGTGCGCGCCCCATTTATCGGACATCCAGCCGCCAAGCGCTCGCAGCACTCCGCCCGGGAGCGAGAAACACGCCGCAAGCAAAGCCGCAACGCGAATGTCAAGCCCGAACTCGCCGATGTAGTACTGCACCATCCACAGCGATAGCGCGACATAGCCACCGAACACGATCGAGTAGTACTGGCAGTACTTCCAGACCTTCGGGTCTTTCAGCGCTGTGAGCTGCTCACGCCAGGTGATTTTCGAATCAACGAGATGTTTCGGATCGCTGTATGTAAAGAACCAGAAGGCGATCGCAGTGACGAGCATCGCGACCGCATACACCTGCGGCACGATCGCCCAGCCGAACGCGACCAGCAGCACCGGCGCGACGAATTTGTTGACCGCCGCACCCGAGTTGCCCGCGCCGAACACGCCCATCGCGAATCCTTGTTGCCGCTTATCGAACCAGCGCGCCACATACGGTGTGCCGACCGAAAACGATCCTCCTGCCAAGCCGACGAACAATCCGAGCACCAGGTAATGCCAGTACTCTGTCGCGTAGGAAATCAGCCAGATCGGCACGACGGTCGCGAGCATCAACAGAAAGAACACGATGCGGCCGCCGTACTTGTCGGTCCACATGCCGAGCGGCACTCGGATCAGCGAGCCGGTCAGCACCGGAATGGCCGCCAGAATCCCGAACTCGGTGTTATTGAGCCCGAGCGTTTTCTTGATCGGAATGCCGATCACGCCGAACATCATCCAGACCGCAAAGCACACCGTAAAGGCGAGCGTGCTCATAATCGCCACCGACCACTGTTGGGTTTTGAGCCGGGATGCGCGGTCAACTGGCAATGCGATGCTGCTGGGTGCCATCGTTTCTCCCCGAAAACGCTGCACGCAGAGTAGGCAGTTGCCGCGATGCGCACGTTGACGCAGATCAAGCCTTGTCTAGCTGGAGGGGTTGCAGTCGATGGCCTGCTTCTGACCTAGATCGACGTCGGCGCCGAAACTGTCCTTGTTGTTGACAGATGCCGAGTTGAAATGACCGCGTCAACTTCGGCGGCGTGCCGGGACCGATCAAACCCTATGCCGCACTTTGATCTAGCGCAAACGCCTTGCCGCTCTTTGCATGTACGGTACATGCGAACCTCGCGAGCCGCGGTTCAACCGGCGAGCGTTGCTGATGCTTTGCAACCTTCCGAAAGGACATAGCCTTGTCAATGATCAAAGAAAGCAGCAGTCAAACGGCGCATCCGGACGACACGCTTGCCAGATGGCACGCCGACCACCGCAACTTCGCGCGACTTCTCGATCTGGTCGAGCAGCAGGTCGATGCTTTTCATGCGGGTAAGCGCCCCGACTATGAGCTGATGCGCTTGATCGTCTATTACCTGCGCCACTATCCCGACCGCTTCCACCACCCTCGGGAAGACGTCGCGTTCACTCGACTCGTCAAGCGCGATCCGCGGCTGCAGTTGCAATGTAGTTGTGCGCGAGGAGGTCGAAGGGCGTCTCGTCGTCGGGTTCATGGATCCGGTCGCCGTGCTGCAGTTGACCAGCAACCCCGAGGTCGGCCGCGTCGCGCAGGAGGTTCGCCAGAGGCTCGAGCGGGTGCGGTCGACGCTGGTCAGCCGGCCCGCCGTCCCCGCCTAGAGCTGAAGGAGGCACACATGTGCCACGACGCTGGCTACGTGGGAGGCATGCACGGCTGGTGGTGGCTCTTCGGGCTGCCGGTATGTCCGCACCAACGATCATCGCCGGCTTAAAGCAACTGCTAGGCCAACATTTGCCGTTCTCGGCAATGGCGCCTGCGGATCTCGACTTCGTAGTCGAGAACGTCGACATCGCGTATTACCCGCCCGGCGAAATCATTCTGGCGCCATCTGCCGGCGTTCCGACGCACTGCGTGATCGTCAAGCAAGGGCTTGTACAAGGCGAGAGCGCAGATTCCGGCCTCGCGCTTGAAGCAGGCGTCGGCGATTGCTTTCCGGTGGGTGCACTGCTCGCCGATAGGCCCGCCACGCTGACATACCGCGCAGTCGGCGATACGTTCTGTCTGCTGTTACCGCGCGCGAAGTTCGAGCAGCTAATAGCAAAGAGCGCGGTGTTCCTCGATTTCTGCAAGCGAAGACTGGGCTCGATGCTCGACCTGTCGCGTCGACAGCTACAGCAAAGCTATGCAACGGAAGCGAGCGCTGAGCGCACGATGGCGACCTCGCTGGGCGAACTGGCGCGGAAACCGCCGCTGACCTGTAGACCAGACACTTCTTTACGCGATGCGTTCGAGCGCATGCTGGACGCGCATGTCGGCTCGATTGTCGTCGTCGAGACGGCGCCTGAGGGCGAGCGCGTCGTCGGCATCCTGACTCGCACCGACTTGATCGGCCGCGTCATCTTGCCCGAAGTGGCGCTAACGGCGCCGGTCAAGGAAGCGATGAGCAGCAACGCTCTGACGCTGGACGCCGACGCCACTGCAGCTGATGCGACGCTGATGATGGCTGAGCATTCGATTCGGCACATTCCTATCGTGCAAAGGTTCCAGGGGCGGCAGCGCGTGATCGGCGTTGTGTCCGAGCGCGACCTGTTCACATTGCAGCGGCTCGGTGTGCGGCAGTTGTCGGCTGAGATCAGACGCGCGGCTAATGTTGGGGCGCTGGTCGCCGTCGCCGCCGATATTCGAAGGTTGTCGCATCATTTAGTGGCGCAAGGCGTGGCGGCCTTGCATCTGACAAGGCTGATCAGCCGTCTGAACGACCGGCTGACGGTGCGGCTGCTGGCGCTGACCACAAAGGAGTTCGGGGTCTCAGCCGATAGCTTTTGTTGGCTGTCCTTCGGTAGTGAAGGGCGCCAAGAACAAACGATCGCAACCGATCAGGACAACGGCATTCTGTTCGTTGCGGGTGCATGCGCGCGCGATCGTTTGCTTGAATTGGCGGAACGCGCGAACGTTGCACTCGCCGCCTGCGGCTTTCCACTTTGCAAGGGCAACATCATGGCGCGCAACCCGCAGTGGTGTTTGACTTACGCGGAATGGGAGGCACTGTTCACCGGTTGGATCGACCGCGGCGATCCGAACGCACTGTTAAACGCGAGCATCTTTTTCGATATCCGACCGCTGTTCGGAAACACTGCGCTCGCAACTCGCTTGCGCGACGATGTTATTCAGCGTGCTCGTAACAACCCGCGCTTTCTCAAGCAGATGGCCGACAATGCATTGCGCAACCGGCCACCGTCCGGCGGACTAGTCGAAGCGCTTCTCAGCGGCGGCGGATCAACGCATGTCGACCTAAAAATGAACGGCACGGTGCCGTTTGTCGATGCGGCGCGCATTTGGGCGTGTGCAGTGGGGTTGACCGAAACCAATACGTCGGAGCGCTTTACGCATCTGGTCGAACTAGGGCGACTTTACGAACCCGACGTGCGTGGCTGGATTTCGACGTTCGAGTTCTTTCAGTTAATGCGTCTG
The DNA here is from genome assembly GCA_041751695.1 of Burkholderiaceae bacterium. Classification (GTDB taxonomy): domain Bacteria; phylum Pseudomonadota; class Gammaproteobacteria; order Burkholderiales; family Burkholderiaceae_F; genus JACCZX01. The sequence continues at coordinate 7,064 of JBGSWX010000078.1, forward strand.
CGCGAGCAGCATCGCCGTATCGACGATGACTCGCCCGATCCGAATCCGAATCTAGTCGAGCTCGCGCGGCTGTCTGCGCTTGATCGTCGTGTCATCAACGAAGCTTTTCGGCAGGCGCGCAAGCTGCAGCAACGGCTTGAGCTCGATTTCCCCGGATAAGATGTTCAGTTGGGCGCGCAGGCGATCCAGTGACAGCGAACGGCAGCGTTGGGTCGTCGTCGACGTCGAAACGACCGGTATGGACGCTGCTACCAACGAATTGATTTCGATAGGCGGCGTGGCGATGTTTGACGGCCGGGTGATTCCCGCCGATAGCATCGAGATCATCGTAGAAAAAACGACACCGAGTTCGCGCGAGAACATCCTCGTGCATGGCATTGGCGCTCAAGCGCAGCTCGCCGGCACCGATCCTCACCGTGCAATGCGTTCGTTCATGGACTTCGTCGGCCAGGCGCCACTGGTCGCGTTTCATGCGCGATTCGACCGCGGCTTCCTTGCCCGTGCGATCAAGGTCTACGTCAACCAGCCGTTTGACAACCCTTGGCTCGACCTCGCTGAACTTGCACCGGTGCTTGATTCGAAAGCGCGACTAAAGTCGCTGGACGAATGGCTACAACGCTATCAAATTCCGATATCCGCGCGTCATAGTGCAGCCGCCGACGCGTTCGCGACTGCGCTGCTCGCGGCGCGTCTGCTACCCGAAGCGAGGCGCCAAGGCGCGAGCGACTTCGTCTCGCTGCAGCGGCTGGCGCGCTATGCGCGATGGGTGTATTGACGCTTTTCGGTAATCGCTTACATGCGAGTGCGCCGCTGCGATCGTGACCGCGGGTCTTCCGCGCCGCTCAGTTTTCAAGCGGTGCGCCAAGCGCAAGCGGCGCTGGCACGATCTTCATGATGTGGCAAAAGAGTTGGTCGTGTGTGGTTTCCGGTGAAGCGCCGGCAAGGGGGTCGCGATGCAATGCGAACGCGGCCTCGATGTCGGCCCAGTCCTGAGTGCTGAGCACGCGCTGAGCCAGCGGCATCACCTCGCGCTCTTCCTTGCGCATGTGCTCGCGGTAACGCTTCACGTAACCGTCCACCGCGGCGGCAAAGGGCTCGAATTCGACGTCCCCATGCTCTTCGTACCGCACGAAGGCTTGCTCGAGGTCGCGGATGGCTTGTTCGCCCAATTCGTGTTCGCAGGCGAGCTGATCGAGGATCGCGTCGGCGTCATGCGTGCGCTGCCGGATTCGAGGAAACAGGACGGCTTCCTCCTTCCAGTGGTGCTCGCGCTCGGGAAACACATCGAGGTAGTGGAGAATCGCGCGAAAAACCTTTGGGTCGATGCACTTGTCGTGCTCCCGTACCGCGCGCACCAGTGCTGACATCGCGTGGAGCACCGCGGCCAGCGAACTGTGCTCGGCGTACAACTGTGCGAGTGGTCCCGACATTGGTGCATCCTCCATTCACCGCACAGCAGAACACGCGCGCGCGCGAACCCGGTTGATTTCCATCAAACGTCTTCGTGATTGATTATCCGTGATCAGGTTACGGACGCGGGTGCAACAACCTGACCCGATCATTGATACCTGCTTGGCGGTTTTCGAATAGCGCACGCTTGGCGACGTAGCACCGGAAGTGAGAACCGGTATCTGCGCCTCAACGGCGCTCGACAGAAAGGACGGAACATCCTTCGCGCCGTTGACCTACTGACATCTGCTGGCTTGGGCCGCCGTCGCCGCCATTCCAACCGAGCCCGATCCGGTGTTTGGGGCTGACTTCAACGCGCGCTATAGCAGCTTTGCAAACAAATAAAGATCGCGCGCACGGCGCCCGAGCGCGCCCCGCCTCAACGCACGACAAGCACCGGCAGCTTCGTACGCGCGAGCACTTTCTGTGTTTCGCTGCCGAGCAGCAGCTTGTCGAGTCCCTTTCGACCGTGCGACGCCATCACGATCAGATCGGCTTTCGCCTTCGTGGCAGCCGCGATGATCGCGTCGGCCGCCGAATCGCTATACACGTGCGTGGTGGCGGCCCTGAGGCCCTGCTTTTCGGCAAAAGCGCTTGCGCGCGTGAGCACCGTGTCCGCGTTCGCCGACGATTCCTTCAAATACTGCTTCTCACTGGGCCAAGCAAATCCCGCGTCGTCCGGGTAATAGGGCGATTTGTACGTACGAATCGCGTGAAAGAGCGTCACCGTCGCGCCAAAACCCTTGGCGAGCGCAGCCGCGGCTTTCACCGCGTGATTCGACTGCGTCGTACCGTCTGTAGCAACAAGAATGCGTTTGAACATCGCGTTCTCCGTCCGGGCGTGGCGCCGGTAAGAGGATGCTAGTGCGTGGCGGAAAAGCACAGTTGATGGCAATCAAACGTTCGACTCAAGTAGCCATACACAACACACCTTTCCCGTAACGAAGTCGGCTCTGCCCGTAAATGCTGATCTAGATCAAGGATCGCTCGGCGAATGTGACGACAATCCGACGTGTCACTATGGGACGCATGGACGTCAAACGACGACCGCAACGAGGAATGAAGACAATGAAAATCCTGATCGCGGTCGACGGCAGCGACTACAGCAGTAAGGCAATCGAGTTCATCGCCGCGCGCCGGGCGCTGATTGCGTCGAACGCCGAAATCGAAGTGCTGAATGTGCGGTTACCCCTGCCCGCGAGCCCAGCGCGCGCCGTCGGCAAGGAGGTTGTGCGCTCGTATTACGCGGAGGAAGCAGAAAAGATCCTGAAGCCGGCGCGAGCCCGTCTGCAAAAAGCGGGCTTGCGCCCGGTCGTGCGGTACGCAGTGGGTCGTCCGGGCATTGAAATCAGTGCCACGGCTGACAAGAACAACGTAGACCTGCTCGTCCTCGGTTCGCATGGGCACTCCGCGCTCGCCGGCATGCTGCTGGGATCGGTGACCAACGAAGTACTGGTTCGCACCAAGAGAGCGATGCTGATCATGCGCGGCAAGGCGAAAAAGTATGCCGAGTCGTTGAAAGTGGGCATCGCAACCGACGGCAGCCGTTACGGACGCGAAGCGGTCAAGTACGTTTTGCAGCACCCAGAGCTGTTTGGCGCCAATCCAAAATTGACGCTCATTCACGTTGTGCAGAATTACTCTTTGACAGTGGCAAGCATGGATACCATCACAGTGCCCGCTTTCTCGGATAGCGAGGTCCGGGAACTTCAGGACAAGTCATTCGAGGCCGCGATGGCGCCTCTGCGAACGCTATTGAAGAAGAAAGGTGGCATCAACGCGTCTGAAGTTCGGCTACTTGGAGATCCGGGGGAGGAGTTATCCACTTACGCCAAGAAAAATCTTGACCTGCTCGTGCTGGGATCGCACGGCTACGGCGCGTTCAAGGCAGTCTTCATGGGCTCGGTCGCCACGCGCGTCACTGCGCGCTGCACGGTGCCATTATTGCTTGTGCGCGACTGACGCCAAGGGTGCATCAACATCATCGCCTGGGTTGACGGCTCGCGCCGAGCTGGAGGTGCGGCTTTCCACCGGGCCGTGGAAGAGCGTCGCGTACCGTGACAGCGATGATCGACAACAACGCGCAACGTGATCTACTTCAGGTGCTTGCAATCAACGCGGGCTCGTCCAGCATCAAGTTCGCCTTGTATGACACGACCGAACCCACGCGGCGACGCCTACGCGGAAAAATTGACCGCATCGGTCTGCCCGACACAGTGCTCTCGGTCGACGACGCGACCGGTGCTCGCATCCAAAGTCATGCGGTGGATGCGACCGATCACACCAGCGCCGCAGGTGCGCTCGTGGAATGGCTTGAAAAGGCGCGCCTCCACTCGACAGTCCAAGCCGTCGGGCATCGTGTGGTGCACGGCGGTGCTCGATACAGCGCACCAGCGCGAGTCGACGACGAGCTTGTGCAGGCGCTGCGCGCGATCAGCGTTTACAGTCCCGAGCACCTTCCGGGCGAGATCGCCCTAATCGAACGCTTTCGCCGAAACTTTCCGGATGTCCCACAGGTAGCGTGCTTCGATACGGCGTTTCATCACGACATGCCGCGCGTCGCGCAGCTGCTGCCCATCCCGCGGCGCTTCGATGCGAAAGGCATCCGCCGCTTCGGCTTTCATGGCCTTTCCTATGCGTTTCTGATGGAAGAGCTCGAACGCGTTGCAGGCACGAACGCATCGCATGGACGCGTCATCCTGGCTCATCTTGGAAATGGTTCGAGCCTCGCCGCGGTACGGGAAGGCAGGAGCATAGACACGACGATGGCACTCACGCCGGCGGCCGGAGTTCCGATGAGCACGCGCTCCGGCGACCTCGACCCCGGCTTGGCGTGGTACCTCGCGCGCAGCGAGAACATGAGCGCCGAGCAGTTCCATCGCATGGTCAATCACGAATCCGGACTGTTGGGCGTATCGGAGACCAGCTCGGACATGCGCGACTTGCTCGCGCGCGAAGCGGCTGACGTGCGCGCGGCGGAGGCCGTGGCGCTCTATTGCTATCAGGTCAGGAAATCGATCGGCGCTTTTGCCGCGGCCTTGGACGGCCTCGACACGCTCGTTTTCTCCGGCGGCATTGGCGAGAAGGCACCGGTGATCCGGCAGCGCATCTGCGAAGGGCTTGCATTCCTCGGCGTGGCTTTGGACGACCACACCAATGCAACGAACGAAGCCGTTATCTCGGCCGATGCGGGCTCGGTGACCGTGCGAATGATCCGTACCGATGAAGAGGCGATGATTGCACGGGCGACTCAGCGCATTGTGCGTGACGCCTGAGCCCGAATCTACCGGCAAGAACATCCATGACCCAACCGCTCTCGTCCGACCTGCTCGCGAAGATGAATGCCTACTGGCGCGCCGCGAACTATCTTTCCGTGGGCCAGATTTATCTATTCGACAACCCGCTGCTCACGGTACCGCTCGCGATCGAGCATGTGAAGCCCCGGTTGCTGGGCCATTGGGGAACCACGCCGGGATTGAACTTCAGCTCTGTTCATCTCAACCGCGTCATCACGCAGCACGACCTCAATGTGATTTACGTCACCGGCCCCGGCCACGGCGGGCCGGGTCTGGTGGCCAACACGTATCTGGAGGGCACGTACAGCGAGCTGTATCCCAACATCTCGCAGGACGCGCCGGGGATGAAAAAGCTGTTCAAACAGTTTTCCTTTCCCGGCGGCATCCCCAGCCACGTGGCCCCGCAAATTCCCGGCTCCATCAATGAAGGCGGCGAGCTCGGTTATTCGCTGGCGCACGCGTATGGCGCCGCCTTCGACAATCCCGACTTGCTGGTGGCCTGTGTCGTAGGCGACGGCGAGGCGGAAACCGCGCCCCTCGCCACGAGCTGGCATTCGAACAAATTCTTGAACCCGGTTCACGATGGCGCGGTGCTGCCCATCCTGCATCTGAACGGCTACAAGATAGCCGGGCCCACGGTGCTGGCGCGCATTTCGCACGAGGAGCTTGATGCGCTTTTCCGCGGCTACGGGTACACGCCGCATTTCGTCGAAGGCGACGACCCGGCGAAGATGCATCGGTTGATGGCGGCGACGCTCGATGCGATCGTGGCTGAGATTCAGCAGATCCAGCGCGACGCGCGCAAGCATGGTTTCAGGCAGCGGCCGCGTTGGCCCATGCTCATCCTGCGATCGCCAAAGGGCTGGACGGGGCCGAAAGTCGTCGACGGCAAATCGGTCGAAGGAACGTTTCGCGCGCATCAGGTGCCGCTGGCAGAGCTCGCGACCCAGCCCGCGCACTTGAAAGCTCTCGAACAGTGGATGAAGAGCTATCGCGCCGAGGAATTATTCGACGCGAATGGCAGACTGATTCCGGAACTCGCTGAGCTCGCACCGAAGGGCGAGCGGCGGATGGGCGCGAACCCCCATGCGAACGGAGGGCTGCTGCTTCGCGATCTCATCATGCCGGACTTCCGCGACTACGCGGTCAAGGTCGCGCAGCCCGGTGTGGTGGAAGCCGAATCGACACGCATCCAGGGTCAATTCATTCGCGATGTGCTGCAGTTGAACGCCGACGCACGCAACTTCCGCATCTTCAGCCCCGACGAAACCGCGTCCAACCGCTGGGGCGCGGTACTGGAGGTGACGAACCGCTGCTCCACCGCGGAAATCGTTCCCGGCGACGAGCACGTCGCGCCCGATGGCCGGGTGATGGAGATGTTGAGCGAGCACCAGTGCGAAGGGTGGCTCGAAGGTTATCTGCTGACGGGCCGACACGGCTTTTTCTCGTGCTACGAAGCATTCATCCACATCGTCGATTCGATGTTCAATCAGCATGCGAAGTGGCTCGATGTCGCGGGGTCCATCGCGTGGCGGCGGCCGATCGCATCGCTGAACTACCTGCTCTCGTCGCACGTATGGCGGCAGGACCACAATGGATTCAGTCACCAGGACCCGGGTTTCATCGACGTCGTCATCAACAAGAAAGCGGGCGTCGTTCGCGTGTATCTGCCGCCCGATGCGAACACCCTGCTGTCGGTGACCGATCATTGCCTGCGCAACCGCAATTACGTCAACGTCATCGTCGCGGGCAAGCAGCCCGAGCTGCAATGGCTGGACATGGATGCCGCCATCGAGCACTGCACGGCAGGGGTCGGAATCTGGAAATGGGCCAGCAACGACGAAGGCGCCGAGCCCGACGTGGTGATGGCGTGCTGCGGCGATGTGCCGACGCTCGAGACACTCGCTGCGGTCCAAATTCTGAGGCAACAGCTGCCGGAGCTGAAGATCCGCGTCGTCAACGTCGTAGACCTGATGACGCTGCAGTCACCGCGCGAGCATCCGCACGCACTGAGCGACAGCGACTTCGATGCTCTCTTCACGCGGGACAAACCCACCATCTTCGCCTTCCACGGCTATCCGTGGCTGATCCATCGGCTGACGTATCGCAGGACCAATCACCCGCAGTTGCACGTGCGCGGCGTCAAGGTGGAGGGCCCGACCACGACCCCTTTCGATATGGCGGTGCTCAATGATCTGGACCGGTTCCACCTCTGCGGTGATGTGATCGACCGCGTGCCGGGGTTAGCCGGGCGCGCCGCGCACGTCAAGCAGTATCTCCGCGACAGGCTGCTGGCCCACAAGGCTTACATCGAAGCACACGGCGAAGACATGCCGGAGATCCGCAATTGGAAATGGAGTGCCGCAGCGGGCGCCGCGCGCGCATGAGCGGGGACCTGCCGCAGGTCTATCTCGTCCGGCACGGTGAAACCGCCTGGTCTCTCAGCGGCCAGGCCACTGGGCGCACCGATCTTCCGCTAACCGAACGGGGCGAGCGTGATGCGCAAGCGCTGACCGCGCGGCTAAAGGGTTTGAGCTTCGTCAACGTACTAACCAGCCCACTGCAACGTGCACACCGCACGGCAGAGCTTGCCGGTTTCGGCGAGTTAGCAGACGTCGATGACGATCTGGCGGAATGGGACTACGGCGCGTACGAAGGCCGGCGCACGGCAGACATTCGCGCCGAGCGCCCCGGCTGGCGTTTACTCGAGGACGGTTGCCCGAACGGAGAAATGCTCGCAGCGGTGAGCCTGCGCGCGGATCGCGTCATCTGCCGCATCCGCGCACTAAGCGGCCATACAAGCGGCAATACGCTCGTCTTTGCACACCGCGACATCCTGCGCGTGCTCGCCGCGCGATGGCTTGAACTGAACGCCGTGGAAGCGCGCCGTCTCTATCTCGATACGGCTTCGGTGAGCATTCTGGGTTATCACCACGATCTGCAAGAGCCGGTCATTCGATTGTGGAACGACGCACGGCACTGACCGGGCGAACCGCCGCGAGCTCACTTGATAAACAGCACGGGCACTTTGCTGGCAGCCAGTACCTTCGTTGCCACCGAACCCATTACGAGGTTCCTCAGCGCGGTGCGTCCATGCGTTCCCATCGCGATCATTTCGCATTGCTCCTTTTCTGCGAAATTGACGATTTCCTGCGCCGGATCACCCACGCGCTTCTCGACCGTGAAAGTAAGCCCGCTTTGCTCGAGTCGCTCGCGCGCTTCAGCAAGTTCTTGCTGGCTTTCTACTTCGTAATACTCCGCTATCACCTCCTTACCCAGCGATACGATTGCGCGGGGATACGGCAAGGGAAGTTGAACGTTTATGAGAACAAGCTCGGGCGTCTCGATGAACATGGACACCATGCGGGTGAATTTATCCAGGGCGGTCAGTGCGCTATCCGAACCATCAACGGGGAACAAGAGCTTCATGTTTTTTTCCGCTCCAATTAATTACCGGTCAGTGACAAGGCCGGGCATCACGTTTGCACGCATCGGCGCGAGCCATCAGACACTGCGAATTCCTTGACTAGATCCGCGCCGCGCCATCCTGAGGCCGACTCCGTTGAACAGCGCGGCCCTCCGCGCGATCTCACCCGAATTCTGCTTGCTGCGCTGTGCATCAGCGTACTGGTGATCGCCGCGCTTTGGATCGTACGTCCTTTCGTTGCTGCGGCGATTTGGGCCACCATGATCGTCGTCGTGACGTGGCCGATGCTGCTGCGCATGCAAAGGCGGTTGTGGAACAGCCGCGGCGTCGCGATCGCATCGATGATGGTGATCCTGCTCCTGCTGTTCATTACTCCGCTGACGCTGGCCGTCGTTGCGATCACTGCGAACGCGGGAGAGATGTTCGCTCGGGCACGATCGATCGCGAGCACTCCGTTGCCGGCGCCACCGGGGTGGGTAGCAGAACTGCCATTTGTCGGCGCAACGTTTGCGAGCGCTTGGACGGACGCCACCGCTTCTGGCTTTGAAGGTCTGGGCGCGCTCATCGTCCCGTATGCCGGCGGCTTGACGGCCTGGTTTGTCGGCGAGGCCGGCAGCATTGGGTATCTGATGATTCAGTTTCTGCTCACGCTTGTTCTCGCCGCCTTCTTGTACGCGCGCGGTGAACTGGTTGCATCCGCAACTCTGCGTCTCGCCCACCGCCTCGGTGGGAAACACGGCGAAGACCTCGTGCAACTGGCGGGCAATGCGATCCGCGGCGTGGCGCTCGGCGTGGGGCTGACGGCCGCGATCCAGTCGGTGCTGGGCGGTTTGGGGTTGGCGGCCGCCGGAGTGCCGTTCGCCGGACTCCTCACCGCGCTGCTGTTCATGTTGTGCATTGCGCAGATCGGCATGCTCGTCGTGCTGCTACCCGCCGTCGTCTGGGTCTACTGGAGCGGCGACCCGGCGTGGGGAACCTTCCTGCTGGTCTGGTCGATAGCGGCGAGCGTGCTCGATACTTGGCTGCGCCCGATACTGGTCAGGCGTAGCGCGCGCCTGCCGCTGCTGCTCATTTTCGTCGGTGTCATTGGCGGCCTGGTCGCCCTCGGTCCGCTGGGCATCTTCGTGGGCCCCGTCGTTCTCGCGGTGGCCTACACGCTGCTAGTGACTTGGATGGAGCAGGTCCCGCCGCCGGACGGAGCGCGATGAAGTCGAACCCGGCGCCGCATCCTTTGTCCGGGGAGCAACGCGAGTTGCCTTCTAGCGAGCATTACGAAATCTATTGAGTTCGCACGATGATGGTTACACATACATCTCGAACAAGCCGAGTCGCCGCACGCGAGGCCGCGCGTCGGCCATAAAATAAAAAACGTCCCGGCAGTCAAAGCACGCAAACAACTCGACCTCGGTACGCTCGCCGTCGTCGACCCCTTCAACGTCAAACGAGAGGCACGCCAAACAAACCGGTCTTCTTGGCACAAGCGCCTACTTTTGATCGCCTTTGTCGCCTTGACCAGACTTGACGACGGTCTTCGCCTTTTGCCTGACGTCGGCGCTCAATGACTTGCCCTGATCGTCGCTTTCGCTAAATTGGCCTTGCGCGTCGCGCCGGACGTAGCGCTTGTCGCCCTGTGGCGCAATCAACTCGCGCTTGCCCGATGTTTTCGTTGATTTCTTTGCACTTGTTTTGGTTGCCATGTTTCGCTCCTGATGGTGAGATTCGAATGCCGTCAGCCAACCGGCTCCGCAGCAGCCACCTGCGGCGGCAACGGCGCATCCAGTGCAGCACAAATCATGCGCAGCGTGCTCGCAGCGCGCCAATTGGTCTCACTATCGACAAACGCGGCCGCCGTGGCGGCCTTGATCAGCTGCGGTTTGGCGAGCGGCGCCAGTTGGTTCAGGCGATCCAGCGCGGCCGAAACTTCGTCGAGCTTGATCGAATCGGCGGCCGTGAACCGTACATCCGAATCCGGCAGCAGAAGCGCACCGGCGTTGAACGCATGCTCGGGTCGCGCAGGCAGGCGCACCGCCGCGACCAGCGACAAAACCAGCGCGGCATCGTCCGCACGCTCCTTGACCGCCCGATAACGCACGGGCACCGCGCGCCCGGCGTCGGGTCCCAGCCGGCGCTGCAGGATCGTGAACAGCAGGAATTCGCGTATCGATACTCGACCATCGGCGGCGATCAGCAGGTGCGACGTCTTCAGCACGCGCTGGCGCGCCGGCTCCGGCAGCTTGCGCAACGCCGGCATTGCAATGTCGAGCAAAGGCTGGCGCGCACCCGGCGGCAACGTTTGAATCAGGCCGTGGAATCGATCGGCAATTTGCGCGGCTTCGCCGCCATACGCGTCTGCGATCAACTGGCCCTGCTGCACACGAAGCGCGCTGTCTTTTTCTACCAGCAGTGCAAAGGCGATCAACTGGGCGTGCACCGCGTCGGACGCGGCTGCCCGCAGGGCATCGGCGGTCGCGTGCGCACCATCGATGGCGAAATCCTGTTGCATGGGCTGCGCGACGGTACCCACCGCCGACGCAACATCACGCGGCGCCGACTCACCGGCGGCCGCTGCTGCCACCAG
>JBGSWX010000079.1:0-3175 GCA_041751695.1 Burkholderiaceae bacterium
CGAATCGGGCCTGGAACCGGTGCTGCTCGAAAACAATCGCTCGCGCGACCTGTGGAAGCGGCGCCTGCGCAAGGCCACGCCGTCGTTGATCGCGCTGGGCAGCGCTGCGGTGTTGGCGCTGGTCGCCGTGTACGTGCTGCGCGACCGTCGTTCGATACTGAGCGACTGGCGCGACTACATTCCCTGGAAACAATAGTCCCGCCCTTGGTTTGGCGCGGGCCTCGGCCCATGAAGAATGCTGACGCACGCCTTACCGCAATTCATCGTGCTGGCCGAAGTGGCCGGTGCGATGCTGCTCGGGGGATTGATCGGCTACGAGCGGGAAACCGCGAATAAGCCCGCTGGGTTCGCACCCATATGATGTTGGCGGGTGCGTGCGCGTTGCTGGTCGGCCTGGGCGGCGCGATGCTCGCGCATTTTTCGACCCGGTATCCCGGCGTCATCAACGCCGATCCTTTCCGGCTGGTCGGCGGGGTGGTGACCGCACTTGGCTTCATTGGCGCCGGTACGATTTTCCGGCCCGACGACCAGCGGGTAGAAGGACTGACAACGGCGACCTCCCTGTTATTTTCCGGAGGGATCGGCGTGTGCGCCACGCTGCAGCAGTGGTGGTTGGCGTTGGGGCGACGCTGCTCGCACTACTCGTACTGCGGGGATTGAAAGCCGTGGAAGCGCGCATCGAGGAGAAGGGCAAAAGTGATAGCGAACGCGCCCGGAAGCGTGATGCTAAATAGGGGCTTTACGACGCTTACCGTTACATTTTGCTACGGCTTTTTGAGTCGGCGCGAACTAGCATTGCGCCGTTGAGTCGTACTGCCATAGATGCAATGCGAGGAACGTTGATGACACCGCTCAAGACACTCGCCGCGGTCGCTGCGATTGCAGTCGGCCTGATGGCCATTGCCGAATCCGCATCCGCACGCGGCCGGCATGGCCACCATCACCATGGTCACCACCACCATGGCGCCCGTTTCTCATTTGGGTTCTGGGGTGGGCCCGGCTACTGGGGTCCAGGCTACTGGGGCCCCGGCTACTGGGGCCCCGGTTGGGGCTACGCGGGTCCGCCGGCTGTCGTGTACGCACCTGCGCCCGAGCCGCGCGTCTGGGTTGAGAGCGATCAAGCGGTTGCCACACCTCCAGCGTCGAGTGTCCCGAGCGACGCCAATGCTCCCCAGTGGTGGTACTGGTGCGCGAGCGCCAGAGGCTATTACCCGTACGTCAGCAGCTGCGCCGAAGGGTGGCAGCGCGTGGCTCCGCAACCGACGCCGGCGCGATGAAGTCTGTTTGCAAGCTCGCAGCCATCGGCGCGGTGGTGGCTCTGACCGGCTGCGTCACCGTGCCCACCGGGCCCACCTACAGCGCGATGCCGGGCAGTCGCAAGAGCATCGATCAATTTCAGTTTGACGACACGTCGTGCCGCCAATATTCGGTGCAGGCGACCGGGGGCACGCCAGGCGATGCAGCTGCCAGTGCGGCAGTCGGCGGTGCAGTCGTCGGCACGATTCTGGGCGCCGCCGTCGGCGGCTTGCTGGGTGGCGGAGAGGGCGCCCGCGTGGGCGCCGGTCTTGGCTTATTCGGTGGCACCGCAGTCGGCGCGGGCAATGCGCAGGCAGCGTCGTACACAACGCAGCAGCAGCTCGACAACACCTACTACCAATGCATGTATTCGCGCGGCCACAAGGTACCGATGCCGGCGAGCTATGCGCGTTCGCTGCGCCACGCCAATGCCGGTCCGGCGCCGGCACCTTATGTCGGCGTCGCGCCGCGAAACGCGGCCACTCCACCGCTTAATGCGCCGCCGCCCAATGCGGCGATCCCGCCACCCAACACTCCGCCGCCCAACTTTGCGGTTCCTCCGCCGAACGCGCCCCCGCCGTACCGGCAGCAATAGCGCTTCGCCCACTAGTTCTCTTTACCGCTTTATTCGCCCGGCTCGCAACGCCGGATGCAGCGATCCGAGCGCACGTCCGTCAAGTGTCGAGCATCTTCATCAGCCGTCGCGCCGTTGTGCGGCGCGTGCACTGTCGGTGCTATCGAAGCAACAAGCCCTATGCCCGGTACAGGTACGATCGCGCCTGATCCGACTGCACTCCGATTCATCAACCACCATGAGCCAGAAGCACGTCAACTTGTTGCGCGAGATATTTCAGGACCCTGTGAACACCAAGCTGTCGTTTCGCGAGGTTGAATCACTGCTTAAACACCTGGGTGCGCAAATGGAGTCGGTCGCCGGCGCGCGCATGCGCGTCAAGCTGAACGAGGCCGAGGGTGTACTGCATCGGCCGCACCATGGCGGCAACACGATGGACCGCCATTCGGTGCAATCGCTGCGGGATCTTCTGACCCGCGGGGGTTCGACACCCGCGCAGTACGAGGCACGGCGCTCCGACTGATTGCGAAACGATGTCGCGGCGAACTCTGAATCTCGACGATCGCCTGTACGACTATGTACTGGACGCGTCGCTGCGCGAGCATCCGGCGCTCGCCGACCTGCGAGCGGTGACGCGCGATCATGCGCACGCCGGCATGCAGATCTCGCCCGAGCAGGGGCAGTTTCTGGCGTTGCTGGTCAAGCTGATCGGCGCCCGGCGCACGATCGAGGTCGGCGTGTTCACCGGCTACAGCGCCCTGGCCGTCGCGCTCGCGCTGCCCGACGACGGCCATGTTCTGGCGTGCGATGTCAGCGACGAGTACACGCGTGTCGGCAAGCCTTACTGGCAGCGCGCCGGTGTCGCGGACAAAATCAATCTGGTACTCGAGCCTGCGCTGACGACGCTCGACGCGCGGCTTGCCGCCGGCGAAGAAGGCTGTTACGACTTTGCCTTCATCGATGCCGACAAGGCCAACTACGACGGCTACTACGAGCGCTGCCTGCGCTTGCTGCGTGCCGGCGGCCTGATTGCGATCGACAACACACTATGGAGCGGCAAGGTCGCGCAACCGGTCGATGCGGCAAAGGATGCCGACACCGCCGCACTGCAGGCGCTCAATCTGAAGCTGCGCGACGACTCGCGCGTCGATATATCTTTGCTGCCGATCGGCGACGGACTGACGCTGGCGCGCAAGCGCTAACGCTCATCGCTCCTCAGGCGGTTTGAGCTGCCGGAATGCGCGCCAGAGCAGCAGGTCGTACACGATCTTGATCGCGGCGCCGGCGGCGAGCGGCAGCCAGAGT
>JBGSWX010000080.1:0-5126 GCA_041751695.1 Burkholderiaceae bacterium
ACCCACCCAACATAGTCGTTGAAGTTCTTGGTGGGTGTACCGGCGGACACGGCGAGTGCATTGACGAATGTCGCGAAGCCCGCCACCGGCACAAAATCCTTGGCAGGATCGAAGCCGGGATTTTTCATCACCAACGGCAGAATCGAGATCGTGTGGTCGTGCGAGATGAAGAACGTGGTGCCGTCGGGTGCCGCACTCTTGAGCGCTTGCGCGGCGATCTGTCCTCCGGCGCCGGGGCGGTTTTCGACGATGACCGATGTGCCGAGCTCGTCCTTCAACTTATCGGCCAACGCGCGCGCGATAACGTCGGTGCCGCCGCCCGGCGGGAAGCCGACCAGGATGCGGACGGTCTTGCTCGGTTGAGCCAACGCTGCGCTGCTCAGCGCGGCGAACAGGACGCCGGCCCAAGTCAGACGAACGATGCGGACGAAAGCAGAGGTATGCATAAGGGCCCTTCAATTGAATCCAGGTTTCTACGCGGAGGCAAACCGCATCAACGTCTGCGCATACGTCGGCGCTGTCGGCTCATGCATAAAGTACACGTAGGTTGTGCGCCACGCAGTAGCCGCGAGCTTCGCCGCCCACACCTGCAGATCATCGTCCGAGTAGTTTTCCAGCCGAAGCCGGACGTAGCCCCAAGGTGCTGTTTCCACCAGCAGCGGCGGTGGTGTGTTGTCTTCGCGCTCGGACAGGCAGAGCGAAGCGTCGGCTGTTTTCAACGCGTCGTAAACGTCGTCGTCGAACCAGCTATCGTTGCGAAACTCGAAAGCGGCGCAGTGTCCCTCGGGCAGCAGCTTGAGAAACTCGCTCAGGCGCGGCAGATCCTTTTTCAGGAACGGCGGCAATTGAAAAAGCACCGGCCCACGCTTCGCACCGAGCGCTGCGAGAGTCGTGTACAGAAAATTGACCGAGTCAGCCGCGGTGTCGGCCTTCAGCCTTGACATGTGCGTGATGCGGCGCGACGCCTTGATCGCGAACTTGAAATTCTCCGGCGTCGTCTGTGCCCACTTCTCGAGGACGGCAGCCTTGGGCATTTGATAAAACGTGTTGTTGATCTCTACCGTCGGCAAACGCGCGCTGTACCAGGTCAGCATCTCTTCCTGCTTCATCTTGTCCGGATAGAAGTTCCCCTTCCATTCCTTGAAGGAATAGCCGCTCGCGCCCGCAATCAGTCTCGATTTACTCATAAAATTTCCCGGTGGCGAAAGACAACCTCACCGAATATTCCGCCAAGCGCAGTTTTTCTGCCACTCCCGAGCCGGCGGCGCAATTGCGCACGCCTTCCGGCGGGCCGCTGCTGTTCGTGATTCAACAGCACTCCGCGCGCCACATGCACTACGACTTGCGGTTGGAATGCGACGGCGTGCTGAAGTCGTGGGCCGTGCCGAAGGGGCTGTCGCTCGATCCCAACGAGAAGCGCCTCGCGGCGCAGACCGAGGACCATCCGTATGACTATGCATCGTTCGAGGGCGTGATTCCGGCGGGGCAGTACGGCGCGGGCGAGATGATCGTGTGGGATTGCGGCGTCTACTCGCCCGATGAAGGTCAAGAGTATTGGTTCCATGATCGTGCGCAAGCTGAGCAGCGCGTACGTGACGGCATCGATCAGGGCAAGCTGAGCTTCCTGCTGCGAGGGGAGAAGCTCAAGGGTTCGTTCGCGTTGGTGCGCATGAAGGACCGAAAAAACTGGCTGGTGATCAAGCACAAGGATCGCTTCGTTTCGCAGGCGCACGTCACCGAGCGGAATCGTTCGGTGCTCTCGGGTGCGTCGGTCGAGGACTTGAAGACTGTGCCGTCGCACCGAGTTCCCGCGGCGCAACTTGTCGCTGCCGGGCAGAGCGAAGCGATGCCGGCCACGCTTTCTCCGATGCAGGCGGAACTGGGCGATGCAGCGTTCAATCACGCTGATTGGATGTGGGAACCGAAGCTCGACGGTTACCGAGTGCTCGCGTTCGTCGAGGGCACGCAGGGGCAAATGAGCGTGAAGCTGCGCTCGCGGCGCGGTCTTGATCTTGCGGCCGATTTCCCGAAAGTGTGCGAAGAGTTACGCAAGCAGGCGGTGGACAGCGTGATTCTCGACGGCGAGATCGTCGCGTTCGACGCCGACGGCAAGCCGTCCTTCTACGCGATGCAAAACCGCGCCGCGCAGACCGAGCGCGCGGTGTTTTATTGCTTCGACATGCTGCATTTCGCAGGCATCAACCTGCGAAGCGCGCCTTATCACGACCGGCGCCGCTACCTCGCGCAGTGCCTGCTGCCATCTTCACTGGTCCAACTGGTGCACGCATTGGATGACGGCGTTGCGTTGCACGCTGCGGCCGTTGCCAGCGGCTTCGAAGGCGTCATGGGCAAGCGCAAGAACAGTCGCTACGAAGCCGGCCGACGCTCGGGGTCGTGGCTGAAGGTGAAGTCGACGAATAGTGCGGAGTTCGTCATCGGCGGCTACACGAAAGGGAGAGGTTCGCGTTCGCCACTGGGTGCGTTACTGGTCGGCTACTGGGACGGCGACAAGCTGGTCTACGCATCTCACGTGGGTTCGGGGTTCAATGAAGAGACGTTGCCGCTCGTGCAGGCGCGACTCGAGTCGCTGCGCACGACGACACGCCCGTTCGCCGAGAAACCGGAGCTGCACATGCCGACCACCTGGGTGAGGCCCGAGGTGGTCGCCGAGGTCAAATTTCAGAGTTGGACCGAGGAGGGTTCGTTGCGTGCGCCGGTGTTTCTGCGGCTGCGCGATGACGTCGACCCGAAGACGGTTCGACGCACGATGCCCGTTCAGGCGCATCGTGCAAGTGCGGCGCCAGACGAAAGGCCAAACGCAGCCAGCGCGATCGACGACATCCTGCAGCAGTTGGAAAACAAGAAAACATCTTTCACGCTGTCAGCGGGCGCGCACCAGATCAAGCTGACGCATCTAGACCGCATCTACTGGCCCGCGGACGCGGCGTTGAATCAACCGGCGCTGACTAAGCGCGATTTGCTGCGCTACTTCGCACAGGTCTCGCCGTTGATCCTGCCGCACCTGGCGGATCGGCCGCTGACGATGATTCGCATGCCCGACGGCATTCACGGCCAGCGTTTTTTCCAGAAGCACTGGGAGCAGGAGCGGCCCGACTTCGCCGAGACGATCACCGTCTTCTCCGGGCATAAGGACGAGAGCCACGATTATCTGCTGTGCAACAACCTGCCGACGCTGTTGTGGCTGGCGCAATCGGGTTCGCTGGAGTTTCACGTCTGGCATTCGCGCGCGAAGACCGGCCCCGATGCAGTGGTGAAGAGCACCGACTACGCGAGCTCGCTCGAGTCGCTTGAAGGCTCGGTCCTCAACTATCCCGACTATGTGGTGTTCGACATCGACCCGTATATCTATTCGGGTAAGGAGGCGGCGGGCGACGAGCCCGAACTGAACACGGTCGCGTTCGATAAGGGCAAAGAAGTGGCGTTTTGGCTGCGCGAGCTGCTGCAGACAATGTCGCTCGAGCCGATCGTCAAGACGTCGGGCAAGACCGGCCTGCACGTGTTCGTGCCGATCAAGCGCACGATCGATTTCGATGCGGCGCGCGAGATAACCGAGCTCGTCGGGCGTCACTTGATGCGTCAGCACCCGAAGGACATCACGCTGGAATGGAGCGTGCCGAAGCGCACCGGCAAGATATTCATGGACTACAACATGAACGTACGCGGCAAAACGCTGAATGTCGCCTATTCACCACGCGGCGCGAGCGGAGCGCCCGTATCGATGCCGCTCACATGGGACGAGCTGGTCGACGCGCATCCATTAGACTTCAGAATCATCAACGTCGGCGAACGCCTGGCAAAGGGCGACCGCTGGCGCGATGCGCTGACAGCGAAGCAGAATCTCGAACGCGCGGTCGAGCGCGAGAAGAACTAACGAATCTGGAGGTAGGCATGGCCGCACGATCGATTGGATCCATGACCATTGCATTTGGATTAGTGTCGATTCCGGTGAAACTGTTTTCTGCCACCGAAGCGAGCAAAGCGATCTCGTTCAACATGCTGCACAAGGACTGCGGCTCGCGGCTGAAGCAGCAGTACCTCTGCCTGAAGGAAGAAATTCCAGTAGCGCGCGAAGACATCGTCAAAGGCTTCGAATTCGCGAAAGACCAGTACGTGATGTTCACGCCCGAGGAGCTGAAGGCGCTCGAAGAAGCCGGCACACAGACCGCAGACATCGCCGAGTTCGTGCCGATCGAAGCGATCGATCCGGTGTACTTCGACAAGGCGTATTACCTCGCACCCGACAAAGGCGGCGCCAAGCCCTACGCGCTGCTCGCAAGAGCGCTGCGCGAGTCGGACCGCTGCGCGGTCGGCCGCTGGGCCGCGCGCGGTAAGCAGTACATCGTGATGATCCGGCCGGTGGACGATGGACTGGTGATGCAGCAGCTGCTGTACGCAGCCGAAGTGCGGTCGATCAAGGACATCGAGATTCCGCCGACCGAGGTCAAGGACGCGGAGCTGAAGCTCGCGCAACAGCTGATCGATCAGCAAGCGTCCGACACATTCGATCCCTCGGTGTACACCGACGAAGTACGCGCACGTGTCGAGGCCGCCGTGCAGAAGAAGGTCGAAGGTCAGGAGATCACGATGGCCGAGGCGCCCGAAAGTGGCGGCGCGCAAGTCATCGATCTGATGGAAGCGCTGCGCGCGAGCTTGAACAAGAAAGCGTCGGCGCCGGCGAAGGCGAGCGCGCCGGAAGCGCCGGTGCGCGAAACCCGTAAACCGGCGAAAAAGGCGGCGCAGGCGGAGCCGGTTGCGCGCAAAGCGGCCAAGCGTTGACGGCAAGCTCGCGTGATGCATGAATACGGCGTGCGCGACGTCGAGAAACTGCTGCACCTGCCGCGCAGCACGATTCGATCTCTGATCGACGCGGGTTTCGTGTCTCCTGCGCGCGGACCGCGCAACGCATTGTTGTTTTCGTTCCAGGATTTGATCGTTTTGCGTACCGCGCGCGCGCTGGCTGACGCCAACGTGCCTCAAAGGCGCATCACGCAATCGATCAAGGATCTGCGCCGTCACCTACCATCGTCAATGCCCTTGTCCGGCCTCTCGATCTGCGCAGTGGCCGATCATGTTGTCGTCAAAGAAGGCGGCAGCCGCTGGCAGGC
>JBGSWX010000081.1:0-1885 GCA_041751695.1 Burkholderiaceae bacterium
ACGAGCCCTGCTCTTCAACCGCTTCGCGTCCATAGATCGCAAGCCAGCCGGGCTCGACCAGCACCTTGCCCTCGGTCTTGAACGAATGGCCTTCGACCTCGGTGATGCGCGTCGTCACCAGGTATTCGGCCGCGGGGAAAATGATCGACAGAAACCGCTTGACGACCAGGTCGTACAGCTTGGCTTCGACCTCGGACAACTGCTTCGGCGTTTGCAGCGTCGGGATGATGGCAAAGTGGTCGGACACCTTGGTGTTGTCGAACACGCGCTTATTGGGTTTGACCCACCCCTGCTTGACGATCTTCTTTGCGAACTCGCGATACGGCGCTGTGGTTCCCAGCGCGTCCATCGTCTTGCGCACGGTGGCGACGTAATCCTCAGGCAGCGCGCGCGAATCGGTTCTCGGGTAGGTAAGCATCTTGTGCCGCTCGTACAGAGCCTGCGCGATCGACAGCGTTGTCTTGGCCGAAAAGCCGAACTTCGAGTTGGCTTCGCGTTGCAGCGACGTCAGGTCGAACAACAATGGCGCAAGCTGCGTGCTCGGTTTTGACTCTTCGGTGGCGATGCCGGTCTTGCCGCGACACGCATCGGCAACGGCGGCCGCCATTGTTCCGTCCCATAGCCGCTCGGCGCGGGCATCGGCATCGTCATTCTTTTTGAATTTCGGGTCGAACCAGCGACCTTCGTACGTTCCCGCCTTCGCATCGAACGAACCACGCACTTCCCAGTAGTCGCGCGAGACGAACTTGCGAATCTTGTCTTCGCGCTCGACCACGATCGCCAGCGTTGGGGTCTGCACGCGGCCCACCGTGGTCAGATAGAAGCCGCCTTCCTTGCTGTTGAACGCCGTCATCGCGCGGGTGCCGTTGATGCCGACCAGCCAGTCGGCTTCGGACCGGCTGCGCGCGGCGTCGGCCAGCGGCATCATCTCGTCGTCACTGCGCAATTGCTCGAACGCTTCGACAATGGAGGCGGGCGTCATCGATTGCAGCCACAACCGGCGCACCGGCTGCCTCGCTTTGGCCGCCTGCACGATGTAGCGGAAAATCAGCTCGCCCTCGCGCCCGGCGTCGCATGCGTTGATCAACTGGCCCACGTCCTTGCGCTTGATCAGTCGCATCAGCACCTTCAGGCGCGCTTCGCTCCGGGCGATCGGCGCTAGATCAAAGTGCGGCGGGATCACCGGCAAATGCGTAAACGTCCATTTGCCGCGCTTGACGTCGTATTGCTCGGGCGCCCGCAGTTCGAGCAGATGGCCCACGGCCGACGACAGCACGTACTGGTCGTTCTCGAAGTAATCCGGGTGCTTCTCGAAGTCGCCCAGCGAGCGCGCAATGTCCGCGGCCACGGAAGGCTTCTCGGCAATGATCAGTGTTTTCGACATGAATGAGTGAAAGTGGGGGGCCCAAAACGAGCGGCTCCTTAGCTTGTTCCTTTTTTCAGGATAACAATTAAATGGAAATGCAATGCAAATGGACCAAGCCGGTGCTTTTGCTGCCTTTACTCTGCGCGCGCACGCGCGGCCGCTCCGAAGGGAGCGCGCCTAACTAATGCCCCCTAGTGCAGGTTTTTGTGCTCGCCGGCGCCGAGCAGCTCTTCCAGCAGCAGCACGTCGATGTCGGCCTGCTGACTCCACAGCACCATCAACACAATCACCTTCAGCATCTCGAGCGAGATGGGAGTTTCATCGGTCGCCAGTGCGCGCTCGATGACGATCTCGCGCTGCGTGGGGGTGAGCTGCGCTGCCTGTTCGAGGAAGCTCAGAAAGCCGACCGCCTCGATTCCGAGGCGCTCGAATTCGGTGGCCGCGTAGACCCGAAACGCGCGCTCGCTTTCGGGGCCGACTGCGATCGACTCGGAAGTTACCAGCTGCAAGCCGGACAAC
>JBGSWX010000082.1:0-1721 GCA_041751695.1 Burkholderiaceae bacterium
GTGCAGCGCGGCCACCGGCTGATCGGGAAAGCGCGCGCGCAATAGCGCTTCGAGCTGCGGCGTCAGATTGATTTCGGGTACCAACAGCAGCGCCTGCGCCGTCGCATCCGATGCGAGCGTGCGCTCGATGGCTGCGAGGTAAACCTCGGTCTTGCCGCTGCCGGTGATTCCGAACAGCAGCTGCGGCGCAAATCCACGCGCGCGCGTCAAGGCGTCGATCGCTTCCGATTGTTCCGCTGTCATCTTGACCGAGGGCATGACGGACTCGGTCCATCGCGTCATCGAGTGCTGGCGCAGCCGCGCGAGGGACTGCTCATAGCGCTGCCCGGGCAGGCTGCGTAACAGTCGAGGCAGCGCGGGCAGCGCCACCTCGCCCCAGGGATGCTGGTAGTACTCCGCCGCAAAGCGGGTCAGTTGTAGCCAATGCGGCGACAGCGGTGCGATCTCGTCGAGCACGCGCGTGATTGGCTTGATCTTGGCCGGATCGATCGACGGCCGACCGCTAATGCCGACGATGATCCCGATTTGCGCACGCCGGCCGAGCGGCACGATGCTCCGCAATCCGGGCTCAGCTGCGTCGGCACTCGCATCGCTCAACGCATAGTCGAGCGGCTGCGCTAGTGGTACGTCGAGGACAACTTGCGCATAACGCGCTGCATTCTTTGCGCCGCTCATTACTTGAAACTTGAACAAGCACGGTTAAGTAGCTGATTCCACAGCATCGGCATCGCAATCAGAGGGCTGTGGACAAGTTTGTGGAAAACATTCATGAGGCGCTCGGCGAGCAGAAGGCCAGATTCGCGCACATTCCCACGCGTAACGTGCCCGTCATAAAAATCCCCATACGCTTCAGGGCGTTATGTCGTACCTATGGGCGTTTCCGCGTCAAACCGCTTGGACAGCCGCGCCAATTCTGGCCGCACGCCGATTTGTGCATAAGTCAAGTGGCATCGCACATTTCTCGCGGCTGGGCGGCCCGATTTGAAGTGATCGCTCACCTGCGCATTCGACGGCTGTTTTCATGGACTGCCGTTACGAGGATCTCCACGCTTTCGGGCGGCGTGAACTGCGAGATCCCGTGGCCCAGATTAAACACGTGGCCATGACTCGCACCGTTCGCACTGAGCGGCGGACCGAAGGCATTCAGAACTGCGATCGCGGCTGCTTCGATCTGCTCCGGCGCCGCAAACAAAGCCATCGGATCGAGATTTCCCTGCAGCGCGCAGCGATCACCGATCTGCGCACGCGCCTGCCCCAGATTGACTGTCCAATCGAGCCCGACTGCGTCGCACCCTGAGTCCGCGATCTCTTCAAGCCACAGCCCGCCGCCTTTGGTGAAGACGATCGACGGCACGCGCTCACCGGCGTGATTGCGCTGCAGTTCACCGATGACTCTGCGCATGTACCCGAGCGAAAACGTTTGATATGCGCCGTCCGCCAGGGCGCCGCCCCAGGTGTCGAACACCATCACGGCTTGCGCTCCGGCCTCGATCTGCGCGTTCAAATACGCCGCTACCGCGCGCGCGTTGACTTCGAGTATTCGGTGCAGCAGGTCCGGCCGCGCGTACAGCATCGTCTTAATCAAGCGAAAATCACTCGAGCCGCCGCCTTCGACCATGTAGCACGCCAACGTAAACGGGCTGCCGGAAAAGCCGATCAATGGAATGCGATTGCCCAGTGCCGTGCGAACCTGGCGCACGGTGTCGGTGACGTAGCGCAAC
>JBGSWX010000083.1:0-4615 GCA_041751695.1 Burkholderiaceae bacterium
GAATGCGGCGATTGAAATGCGAGGGCCGTGCGTGCACGGCGGCGGTTAGCGAACTATGCAGCTACGCCAAAGCCAGGCTCCCCGAGCGTGCAACGCCCCGGTGAAAAGCCAGCTGATCTCGCCAGAAAATGCCATCGGTAGGTCGAAACTTAAGGTGAGTGCGGCTCGATCAGGCGAGCCGCGTGCAAGAGCGTGGGCACTATAGCATCGGCATTCATAGCCGCGACCGGCTTTCCCTCGTTGTAGCCGGTCTCGACAACGATCACGCCACACCCCGCGGCGCGCGCGGATAGGACGTCGTTTTCGGAGTCGCCGATCACCGTGGCGTCGAAGGCCGCCACGCCGAGCAACCTGCATGCGTGCAGCATCGGCTCTCCATGCGGCTTCTTTTGTTGCGTGTCGTCGCCGGATACGATTGCCGCAAACGCCGTCTTTAGATTCGTGCGCTCGAGCAGCTGCAATGTGAACGAGCGTGGCTTGTTGGTGACGCACGCGAGCGGAAATCCTTTGTGGCGCAACTCTTCCAACGCTTGCCGGACGCCGGGATACACGCGCGACTCGTTGCCGTTGACCTGGCGGTAGTGCCGGTTAAACGATTGCTTGCCGCGCTCGAACTCATCCGCCGGCGCTGGATCGACCACGGTCTCGGTCAGCGCGCGGTGTATCAGCACATCGACACCTTTGCCGACATACGACGCAATCCGCTTGACGGGCAACAGTGGTAGGCCGAGTTCTGCGCGCATCGCATTGGTTGCGCAGGCGATATCCGGCAATGAGTCGACCAGTGTGCCGTCAAGATCGATCAGCACTGCGCGCGCAACGAAGCGCGCCGTCATGCGGCCAGTGCGTCGCGCAACCGGCGCATGACGCCGGCATAGCCTCCATCCGCATCACGCGCGCTGAAAATGGCGCTGCCGGCAACGAACGTATCGGCACCGGCGCGCGCGATCTCCGCGATGTTGTCGACCTTCACGCCGCCGTCGATCTCGATCATGATCTCGCGCCCGCTTGCCTTCTTGTACGCATCAACCTTGGCGCGTGCTGCGGTGACCTTGCGCAATGTCTCTGCGATAAACGCCTGCCCCCCAAAGCCCGGGTTGACCGACATCAGCAACACCAGATCGAGCTTGTCCATCACGTGGTCCATGTGCGCCAGCGAGGTGGCAGGGTTGAACACCAGCCCCGCCCTGCACCCCGAATCGCGAATCAGCGACAACGTGCGATCGATATGGTCGGACGCTTCGGGATGAAACGTGATGCTATTGGCGCCCGCCTTGGCAAAGTCGGGCACGATGCGATCGACCGGCTTGACCATCAGGTGCACGTCGATCGGAACGTTGACCAGCGGCCGAATCGCCTCGCACACCAGCGGCCCGATCGTCAGATTCGGCACATAGTGGTTATCCATCACGTCGAAGTGAATCCAGTCGGCACCGGCCGCGACCACCGCCTTGACCTCTTCGCCCAGCCGCGCAAAGTCGGCAGACAAAATGCTGGGGGCGATTCGGTAGTTTGTTGTGGTCATCGGAACCTCGGCGGCTGCGTTTATTCTAAGGGTCAGCTCCTTCGATTCGACGCTTTCGACTCCACGACTAACCTTCGACCATGGCCAAGTATCAATTCGCGATCACCGTGCGCCCGCAGTTCTTGCCGGACTATTCAGATCCGAGCGAGGAGCGCTTCATGTTTGCCTACACGGTCACCATCAAGAACACCGGTGAGGCCTCCGCGCAACTGGTCTCACGTCACTGGATCATTACCGACGCCAATAACAAGATCGAGGAAGTCGAGGGTGACGGCGTGGTCGGCGAGCAGCCGATCCTGCAGCCGGGCGAAGCTTTCGAATACACCAGCGGATGCCCATTGCCAACCCCGGTCGGCTCGATGCGCGGCACCTATCACTGCGTTGGCGCCGACGGCACGCAGTTCGAAGCGAGCATTCCCGAGTTCGTGCTGTCGAAGCCGAGCACACTGCATTAATCTTTCTTCTTCGGCTTGTCGAACATCGTCCACCAGACGATGAAGACAAGGAGCGCCAGCGCCAGCGCTGCTTCAAGCAGAATTAGCCACATGGTTGGATACCCGCATCGGTTGCGACATTGTAGTTTTGCGTTTGCCTGGCTGTGGCTCGTGGGATGTGCGACTGCGCCGGCGCCGCCTGTCACCACGCCGACACCGCCGCGGACAACGTTACCGCCCCCTGCCGTTGCGCCGACGGTGTCCCCGCCAGTCACGCCACCGCGCGCAGTCCCACCTACTGCTCAGCCTGAAACGCGGGCGGTCTACGAGCGGGTCGCGTTCGATGCGCTTCCGGCGGTTTCGCCGAGCGATTGGGCCGGTGCATGGCCCGCCTTCTTGAACTCCTGCAGCGCACTGTCCCGGCGCGATGCATGGCGCGAGGTGTGCGCGCAGACGCTTACGGTCGACGCGCGCAGGGGCGCGGCTGTGCGCGATTTTTTTTCTATGCGCTTCGATGCGTATCGCGTGTCCTCACGGCAGACAGAAGCCAACCTGGAAACCGAGGCCGGCAACAGCGGCCTCGTCACCGGCTACTACGAACCGCTGCTGCGCGGAAGCCGAGTGCGTAGCGACAAGTACTCCGTGCCGGTCTATCGGGTGCCGGACGACCTGATCGTGGTCGACCTGTCCTCCGTCTACCCCGAACTTTCGAACATGCGATTGCGCGGCAAGCTTCAGGGCCGCCGCATCGTTCCGTATGCAACGCGCGGCGAGATCACCGGCTCAAACGCATTGGCCGGGCAGGAGCTGCTGTGGGTCGACGACTCGATCGAGGCGTTTTTTTTGCAGATACAGGGGTCGGGCCGCGTGCAATTCGACGACGGCACCACCGTGCGCGTGGGCTACGGCGATCAGAACGGACATCCGTATCGATCGCTGGGCCGATGGTTGATCGATCAGGGCCAGATGACGATCGATCAGGCGTCGATGCAGGGCATTAAGGCGTGGGCGCAGCGCAATCCGGCGCGACTCAAGGAAGCGCTGAACCACAACTCGAGCTTCGTTTTTTTTCGCGAGCTGCCGCTCGGGAATGCAAGCGCCGGGCCGCTGGGTGCGCTGGGCGTTGCGTTAACGCCGGGTTATTCGCTCGCCGCCGATGCGCGCTTTATTCCGCTGGGCGCACCCGTGGTGTTGGCGACCACCGATCCGAATTCGCAGGCGCCCGATTCAAGAGCTTCACTGGTGCGGCCGATGATGGCGCAAGACACGGGCGGCGCGATTCGCGGCCCGCTGCGATTCGATTTTTTCTGGGGTTTCGGCGCCGCGGCCGGCGAGCGCGCGGGCCGCCAAAGATACGAAGGCCAGGCGTGGGTGCTGGTGCCCAAGGGCACCGCGCCCGAATCGCTGCTGCCAAAAAGGTAACTGAGCGCTGATTACTTCTTAACGGCTGCCAAGCGCTGTTCAATTGCTGGCATCGGCATCGCGCCAGCAGCGCGCGAGCCGTCGGCAAACACGATCGTCGGCGTGCCGTTAATGCCCAGCTGCTGGCCAAGCGCAACGTTCTGTTCGAGCGGCGTCTTGCAGTCAGCGGCCGCAGGTGCAGAGGTTTTGTTCTGCACCATGTATTCGTCCCAGCTTGCCGCGCGATCCTTCGAGCACCAGATAGCCTTGGATTTTTCCATCGAATCGGGTGACAGAATCGGATACAGGAACGTATAGATTGTCACGTTCTTCAGCTCGGCCATGTTCTGCCACAGACGCTTGCAGTAGCCGCAGTTCGGATCTTCGAACGTCACCATGACGCGCGAACCGTCGCCGCGCACCGTCTTCACCGCACGATCGAGCGGCAAGGATTTGAAGTCGACCTTAAGCGCGGTGTCGAGCCGCTTTTGCGTCAAGTCCTCGCGCGTGCGCGGATCGAACATTCGCCCGGCGAGCACGAACGACACATCAGAATCGACGTAATAAATCTGGCCGCCGATCAGCACTTCGTACAAACCACCGCGGCCTTTAAAGACCTGATCGGGCTTTTGCCCGCCGGATTTTTCCATGAAGCGCGCTGCCACTTGGGCCTCGGGGCTACCGGCGGTCGGTCCGTTCTTGCTCTCGACCGCCTTCGGCGCGGTTTGCGCCAAAGCAATCGAGCAGGCGAGCGACAGCGCCATGACGCAAGCGGGTTGAATCCAACGGTTCATGTTTTTCTCCGGCACGGAAGGCGGGTGCACTAAGGCGCGCAAGTGTAACGAGCGGCACCTGATTCACAGGGTAGACCACCGACCACCGATCCAGTTCAACCGAGCGCCTGGCGAATAAGGGCGTTTTTCAGCGGACTCAGCCGGTTCACCGCCGCCAGACCCATGTTGCGCAGGCGGCGCGCCAGCGGATCATCCGACGCAAACAATTGCGCCAGGCCATCGGTGGTAAGGCGCATCAAGCCGACGGCTTCCGCACGGCTGCGCTCGTAACGGCGCAGCACAGCGGTGTCGCCGATATCGCGAAACGATTCACGCGTGCTAACGACGTCAAGCAGCATCGAAACATCCTGCAGGCCGAGATTCAGACCTTGCCCGGCCAGAGGATGCACTACATGGGCTGCGTCACCGATCAACGCGACGCGCGAGGCAATCAGCCGCGATACGGCAACAAGCCGCAGCGG
>JBGSWX010000084.1:0-2158 GCA_041751695.1 Burkholderiaceae bacterium
TGCGTCGGTGATGCTGCTCATTATTCTGGTGACGGTGATCGTGCCGATTTTTCTGCTGGCCGAAGCCGCAGGCGATCACATACCGGCGTTGTTTAACGCACTCAAGGAGTGGCGAGCCGAAGGGCTGCAAGTGCCCGAGCAGATCAAAAGCATTCCGCTGATCGGCGAAAGCGCCTTCCAGTGGTTGACGTCGCTGGTGGCGGATCGCACGCAATCGGCTGCATTTCTGCAGAGGGCGCTCGAGCCGGCGGGCAAGCTGTCGTACGCACTCGTACGACTGCTCGGCGATGGATTGTTGCAGTTGCTGCTGGTCGCGTTCATTGTTTTCTTTTACTACCGCGACGGCGAGCGCATCGCGCAGCTGACTCGGCGCATATCGCATCGCCTGTCAGGCGAGATGAGCGACGAAGTGCTGTCGATCGTGGTCGGCACCACGCGCAGTGTGTTCATCAGCATTGTAGGCACCGCGGCGGCGCAGGCGATCGTCGCCTACATCGGCTTCCTGATCGCCGGCGTGCCGGGCGCGTTTCTGTTGAGCGTTGGAACGTTCGTGCTGTCCGTGGTCCCGATGGGCCCGGTGGTTCTGTGGGGCGGTGCTGCGGTGTGGCTTTACATGCAGGGCGAAACCGGATGGGCGATCTTCATGCTCATCTGGGGCGCCGCCGTCATCAGCAGCATCGACAACTTTCTAAAGCCGCTGCTGATTGCGCGCGGTTCGACGCTGTCGCTGGCGCTGATCTTTCTCGGCGTACTGGGCGGCGTGCTGGCGTTCGGGTTCATCGGCGTCATCCTGGGACCGGTTTTGCTGGCGCTGGGCCTTGCTCTCGGTCGCGCGTGGATCAGCACGCGCAGTGGCGCGGTGCCCGAAGCGGCGGCAGCCACCGCAACCGCCGTCATCGCGGCGGCCGTGCAATCGGAAAACGAGGCGGATACGAGGAAACCAGTAATCGGCAATCGGTGATCGGTGATCAGCGAAACATTTCCTTGCGGTAGTGTTTCAGCTCTTCGATCGATTCATAGATATCCGCCAGCGCTTCGTGCCGGCTCTTCTTCTCGAACGATCGGACCGCCTCGGGCCGCCAGCGGCGCCCCAGCTCCTTCAGCGTGCTGACATCGACATTGCGATAGTGAAAAAACGCTTCGAGTCGCGGCATCCAGCGCGCCATGAAGCGGCGGTCCTGGCAGATCGAGTTGCCGCACATCGGCGCCTTGGCACGCGGCACCAGCGGCATCAGAAACTCGATCAGCTGATCGCTTGCCGACTCCTCATCGACAGTTGATGCGCGCACCCTGTCGGTCAGGCCCGAGCGCGCGTGGGTGGCAGTGTTCCAGCGGTCCATGCCATCGAGAACGCCCGCTTCCTGCCGGAGCACGATGACCGGACCTTGCTCGATCACATCGAGCTCGGCGTCGGTGACGATCACTGCAACTTCCAGCACGCGATCCGAGTCCGGATTCAGCCCTGACATTTCCATGTCGACCCAGATTAGATTCGTCTCAGAAAAACGTGCGTGCTGTGACATAATTTTTGAACATCCGGGGCGCGCGATTGTCGCATGACGCGACGCGTGCCTTCTCGCATTCACCTGATTGACTATCTGTCGATGTCCGTTCTCCTCACCAGCGCTTTCGTCTTTTTCCTGCTGCTCATGGTCGGCCTCAAATATTGGCTGGCGTCGCGGCAGATGCGTTACGTCAGCGCGCACGCGGATAGGGTGCCACATCAGTTCGCCGATCGCGTATCGGCAGAAGCACACCGCAAGGCAGCGGACTACACGATCGCCAAGACCCGGCTCGGAATGATCGAAATGGCCCTCGGCGCTGTCGTGCTCGTTTCGTTGACGCTGCTGGGCGGCCTGCAGTGGATCAGCGAGTCGATGCGCGCACTGTTCACCAGCGATCTGACCTACCAAGTGGCGGTGGTTGCGGCGGTCGCACTGCTGCTGGCGCTGATCGACCTGCCGTTTTCGTGGGCGCGACAATTTCGAATCGAGCAGAAATTCGGCTTCAATCGCATGACTCCTCGTTTATGGCTGGCGGATCTCGCCAAGTCGCTTTTGGTGTCGGCCGCGCTCGGATTGCCGCTGATCGCGGCCATCGTCTGGTTGATGCAGCGAGCCGGCGATCTCTGGTGGTTCTATGCGTGGCTGCTGTGGGT
>JBGSWX010000085.1:0-1587 GCA_041751695.1 Burkholderiaceae bacterium
CAGCGTGCGTTCAGCGAGATTGGATTGCCCGCGCTCGATCTGCAGTACTACCGACTCAATTACCAGTACCAGCAGTTTTTTCAGTTCTTTCCGCGCGTCACGTTTGCCTTCAACGGCGAGATCGGCTACGGCGACGGCTACAGCGGCGACGCGTATCCGTTTTTCAAGAACTACTACGTCGGCGGTATCGGCAGCGTGCGTGGGTTCGAGACCGGCAGCCTTGGCCCGCGCGACGTCGACGGCAGTCCGCTGGGCGGCAATCGGCGCATCAATCTTTCGCTGGAGGCGTACGTGCCAATCCCGGGTGCCGACCGCACGCTGCGCGCCTTGTCGTTCATCGATGGCGGCCAGGTGTGGGGCCTGCAAGTGCGGCGCGACTCTGCGGGCAATCCGACTATCGTGAACAACCGCCCGCAGTACGAAGACGAGAAGATCGACTTCGGCAACTTGCGCTATTCGGTCGGCATCGGCGTTGCCTGGATTTCACCGCTCGGCCCGCTGAAACTCTCGTACGCGTACCCGATCAATCGCAAGCCCGAGGATCGCGTCCAGCGCTTTCAGTTCCAGATCGGCACCGGGTTTTGATGTGAGAGAATCTTCCGCTTCCGAGGAGGCACACTGATGTTTCAATCGTGGCGCGATGTATTGACGGCGACGTTTGCCGCCACGCTGATTGCAGCGGCGCCATTGGCGGCGGCGCAGGAACTGAAGATCGGAGTGGTCAATCCCGACCGACTGCTGCGTGAGTCCACGCCGGCGCGCGCAGCGAGCACAAAACTCGAAGCGGAATTCGCCAAGCGGCAAAAGGAAATGGAAGACATGGGCACGCGGTTGAAGGCCACCGCGGAGCGCTTCGAGAAAGATTCGCCGGTGATGACCGAGACCGATCGCGGCCGCCGCCAGCGCGAGCTGGCCGAGCTCGACCGGGAGTTCCAGCGCAAGCGGCGCGAGCTCACCGAAGACTTCAATCAGCGCCGCAACGAAGAAATGCAGGGCCTGGTCGAGCGCAGCAACCGCATCATTCGGCAGATTGCCGAGCAGGAAAAGTTCGACCTGATCGTGCAGGAAGCGGTGTACTTCAATCCCCGCATCGACATCACCGAGCGCGTGCTGAAGGCGCTCAACGCCAGCCGATAGCGGCATCATGGCGGCGGTCAGTGTGTCGCTGGCCGACCTGAACAGCGCGGTCGCCGAGCGCTCGGGCAATCTTCTGCAGGCCACCATCGTCGGCGCCGCCGACGTCAAATTGAACGGAGTCGCCGCACTATCTTCAGCGGCTCCCTCTGATCTCGCATTTCTGGCCAACCCGCTGTATCTGAGCGACGCATTGACGACGCGAGCGGGCGCCATCGTGCTCAACGCGGCTGATCGTGATGCCTTGCAGTCGCAGGCCGCAACGTGCCGCGCGATGGCCGTGTGCGACCACCCGCACGTCTGGTTTGCGTACGCCGCACAAATTCTGGTGCCCGATGAACCGGAAAATCCCGGCGTGGCCGACGGCGCCCACGTTGCGCCCGGCGCGCGGATTGACGCGTCGGCGCAAATCGACGCCGGCGTCACGATCGGCGACGAAGCGGTGATCGGCGC
>JBGSWX010000086.1:0-3799 GCA_041751695.1 Burkholderiaceae bacterium
CGCGGCGTCCGATCCGGTCAAGGACCGGATTGCGATCGAGGGGATTGCGTTGACGGGGACCTTGATCAAGCGCGCCGCCTGGGTCAGCGTGTCGACGGCTGCCACCATCATTCTTCTGTTCTTCCTTCTCGCCTCCGAGCGCTGGCTGATGGCGCGCACCGTCGAGGCCATCCCGCAGCGGCGCGCGCGCGTAGCGGTGCTCGGAGGCTTTCGCGCGGCGCAGCGCGACATTGCACGCTATCTGGGCACGCAAGCGATGATCAACGCCGGTGTGGGCATCGCCACCACGTTCGCGATGATGGCGGTCGGGCTGCCGAATCCTATTTTGTGGGGTGTGGTGATCGCGGTGCTCGGCTTCATTCCCTACTTAGGACCGCTCGTGTTCATCGCCCTGTTGCTGCTTGCGGGCACGATCACGTTCACAACCTTTGGCGAGATCGTCGCGCCCGCCGTGGCCTACGCGGTCATCAACGTGATCGAGAGCAACTTTATTGCTCCGTGGATCGTCGGTCGCCGGCTCGAGATGAGCCCGCTGTTCGTCTTTCTGGCGGTGATGGTGTGCGCGTGGCTATGGGGTGTGGCGGGGGCATTTCTGGCGGTCCCGTTGCTGGTCATCATCCGCAGCGCGGCGCGCCGCTCGAAGAATCTGCGGCTCTGGTGCGTGTACCTCGATCGCGGCCGGCCGGAGTTGCCGACCATGCGTGCGTTGCTCGGTATCGGGTTGCGTCGCCGCCGCAGGCGGTCATCCGAGTCCGTGCGCGGTGCGGCGGGCCAGGGCGACGCCAGCAGCCGTCCCGGCGACAGGAAGCCAACATTGCGCAAAGCGTAAGAGTCTCCGACCGACTCTTGTTATTTCGCTGACATTTTCAGCGGCGTAAAATGGCGCATCAATCGATCTCCGAACGCGCGCCCAATCGGGTACGCGATTTGCTGTCGAATATACAAAACGAGGGAGACCATGAGTCCACAATCTGAAAATCTGCCGTTCTCGCTTGTTCCGGTCACCGACAAAGTCAGCCGTGAGCCGGCTGATCATCCTGATCGGATCCCGCTTGACCGCCGTGCCGATCCGATCACCCGGCGCTTGCGCGTGCTGGTTCGGCGCAGCCTGAACGATCGACCGCACTGACGCCGCAGTCTCGGCTCGCGCCCGGTGCATTTCGCAAGGCACGTCGTTCTCATCGCCGCACCGGTTCGTTTGGCATCGCTGTTGCTTGAGCAAGAAGAAAAATCGTGCGCATCTCTTACGTCACCGAGACTTATCCGCCGGAGGTCAACGGCGTTGCCTTGACGGTCGATCGCTTTGTGCGCGGGTTGCGCGCGCGCGGGCATGCGGTGGACCTGGTGCGTCCGCGTCAGTCGCATGAGCAGGAGTGCGATAGCCGGACCGAGTGGCGCGCGCCGGGCATTCCGATCCCGATGTATCGCGATTTGCGCATCGGCTTGCCGCTGATTTCGCGCCTCACCAGACGCTGGAACGCCTCGCGGCCGCAGCTGGTCCACGTGGCCACCGAAGGGCCGCTCGGGTGGGCTGCGATTCGCGCGGCGCGCGCCAACGGCGTGCCCGTAACGTCGGATTTCCGCACCAATTTTGACCAGTACAGCGAACACTACGGCTTCGGTTGGCTGCGCGGCATGGTGAGCGGCTATCTGAAGCATTTTCATAACGCCACCGACCGCACGTTTGTGCCGACCACGGCAATGCGCAAGACGCTGATGCAGCAGGGCTTCGAACGCACCGAAGTCGTGGGGCGCGGCGTCGATGCGGAGAGTTTCTCGCCGATGCATGCAAGCGCGCAGTTGCGCGCATCGTGGGGCGCCAATGAAACCACGCCGGTATTGCTGTACGTCGGTCGGCTCGCATCCGAAAAGAACGTACCGCTGGCGTTTCGCGCATTCGAAGCGGTTCGTGCGCGAATGCCGGCTGCGCGCCTGATTGTCGTGGGCGACGGTCCGCTGCGCAAGAGGCTGGCGTGTGCCCATCCCGAGGCCGTCTTTGTCGGCCCCCAGCGCGGTGCGGCGCTGGCGCAGCACTATGCCTCGGCCGACATTTTTCTTTTTCCCAGTCTGACGGAAACGTTTGGCAACGTCACGCTCGAGGGGCTGGCTTCCGGCTTGCTGGTCGTGGCGTTTCGTTCGGGTGCAGCCGCCGTGCACATCGACGACTGCGTGAGCGGCATCCTGATCGAGCCCGGCGACGAGCAGGGATTCATTGCCGGCGCGTGCGCGGTTGCGCAGCAGTTTGACAGGCTCAGCATGATGCGCTCGAGCGCGCGTCGGGCAGGTGTGGCGGCCAGCTGGGACACCGCCATCAATCGATTTGAATTCTGTTTATCGGACGCGGCACATGCAGTCGAAGCACCTATTGCTGGATCGTGCCCGGCGTAACGCGCGGCGCGAGGTGTGGGTCGCGCGCGATCTCGTATGGGCGCGATGGCTGCACCGTGTGGCGCGCTATCAAACGCCGGTCAAGGCGCTGGTGGTCGTCAGCAAGCTGGGCGACGGACTGTTCTGGTATGTGTTGATTGCGGCTCTCGCGTTGGTCGGCGGCACCCATGGCCGCGACGTGGCCGCGCAAATGATCCTGGCCGGCCTGCTCAATCTGCCGCTGTATTTCTGGCTGAAGCACTCCATAGGCCGCCCGCGGCCGTTCGTGGCGTGCCCCGATATTCGCGCCTGCGTGCGTGCGCTCGACAAGTTCAGTTTCCCCTCGGGCCATACGCTGCACGCGGTGGCTTTTGCCGTGGTGTTCAGCTGGTACTACCCGCTGGTCGGTGCCGCGCTGATGCCCGTTGTCTTGCTGATTGCCCTGTCGAGGGTTGCGCTCGGAATGCATTATCCGAGCGACGTTGCGGCGGGCGCGCTGATCGGCGCGATCGTGGGATTCAGCGTGGTGCTGCTTTACTAGGCGCGACTCTCCACGCCGATCTTGTGCGGCGGCCGCAGCGGGTTAAAGTCCACCCACCCGCCTTCTTGCCACTCCCCCTGCGCGCGCTCGATATCTTCCACTGCCGCTGCCTGTAGCGCGTCGATGACAAGCTGTTCGTTAGCGGGCTCCACGCGCACCGCCAACATCATGCCGCCGCGCCGCGTGTCATACGCATCGTGATCGGGCGTGCTGGTTTCTGTTTCGAGCTTCTCTTCCTCTGCCGTGCGGGTTGCCGCCATTGCACCGGCCATGCTGCCGGCGTAGGCCCCCACGCCGGCCATCGCAAGCGCGAGCACGGGCGCCAGCGGAGGTATCACCGCACCTGCGAGCGCGCCCGCAGCGAGCCCCGCCGCAGCGCCCGCAGCAACGCCTGACGCCTGCCCGACGCTGGTTTCTTTCATTCCGGTGTCCGCATCCACGTCGCCGCCGATCGGGTAGGTGTCGTGTTGCCCGGGCGGATTGACATAGAACGCCTGCATGTCGCCGGCCGCCAAGCCGTTGGACTGCAACCGCGCCATCAGGTCGTCGGCGCGTTGCTGTGTTTCAACCCGCCCTGCAATGATCGTCGCCATGTGAGGCCTCCTGGTTGCATTATTGCAAGTTCGATGCCACGCCAGTGAGGCGCAAAAAAAGCCCCGCCAGGGGCGGGGCTTCGAAACAGACCCGGCGTCTCGGGGAAGGGAGGGGAAGGGACGCGGGCCGAACAACCAGTCGGTGACGATTGGTTGACAATGTGAATTAGCAATCTACGTGCCGGCGGTGTGATTTTCTAGCAGGTGCCTATCGTCGGCCCGGCGCCGCCGTCGACGCCAGCGCGCAAGAAATCACGGCAGCGCTTGCGGAAAGACTTACTTGCCCGCGGGATTTTTG
>JBGSWX010000087.1:0-3803 GCA_041751695.1 Burkholderiaceae bacterium
CCGGTCATCGGTTCCGCAAGCCGCCGCGACCGCAGGAACCAGGTGGTCGCACGCACGGTGCGGCGACCGAGCTCGATCAACATCTTCGATTGCAGCTCGTCGGGCACAACGTCGTCGAGCGTCTCGATTGCCTGCCACACGGGCACAAGAGCGAATATCTCGCGCGTCAACAGATACGCGCGCACGATCTGCGGCGGCGTGGCGCCGGTGGTTTCCATCAGCCGGTGCACGAAGGTGGCGCCGACT
Organism: Burkholderiaceae bacterium; assembly: GCA_041751695.1. Taxonomy (GTDB): domain Bacteria; phylum Pseudomonadota; class Gammaproteobacteria; order Burkholderiales; family Burkholderiaceae_F; genus JACCZX01. The sequence goes on from JBGSWX010000087.1 coordinate 247, forward strand.
CGATTGACCATGCTGTTCAGCACATGCGTAGAGACAATCTCGCGCTTAAGCGGATGGCGCTCGATGTAGTTGCTGAACTTCTCTTTCAGCGCCGACGGAAAATAGCGCGCGAGCGCGGTGCCGACCCAGGGATCCTCCGGCAGCGTGGACGCGAGCAGCTCGTCGAACAGCCACATCTTCGAATACGCGAGCAGCACCGCGCGCTCGGGGCTCGTCAACGGGATGCCTTTGCCGCGGCGTTCGGCGATCTCGTCTTCACTTGGCAGAAACTCGATTTTGCGACTGAGCCGTCCCTGCTTCTCAAGAAAGCGGATAAAGCGTTGCTGCTGATCGAGCAGACGCGTTCCCATGCGCCCGCCGACCGACAGCGACTGGCCCTGAAAATAGTTATCGCGCAATACGAGTGCTGCGACGTCGTCGGTCATGCTGACCAGCTGCGTGTTGCGCTGTTTCTCGGTCAGCTCGCCGTCCGCTATCGGCAGCGACAGCAAAATCTTGATGTTGACTTCGTGATCTGACGTGTCGACACCCGCCGAGTTGTCGATCGCGTCGGTGTACAGCTTGACGCCGTTGAGTGCTGCCTCAATACGGCCGAGCTGCGTCAATCCGAGATTGCCGCCTTCGCACACGACTTTGCAGCGCAGCTCCGCACCGTTGACGCGCAGGGCATCGTTGGCCCGATCGCCGACGTCCGCGTGCGATTCACTTATCGCCTTGACGTAGGTGCCGATTCCACCGTTGTATAAGAGGTCGACTGGCGCTTTCAGAATCGCCGAAATCAATTCGGCCGGCGTAAGCTTGATCGCCGCGATGCCGAGCGCCGCTTGTACCTGCGGCGAAATCGGAATCGATTTTTCGGAGCGTGCCCAGATACCGCCGCCGGGTGAAATTAACGTCTGGTTGTAATCGGCCCACGAAGAACGCGGCAATGCAAACAATCGCTCGCGCTCGGCGAAGCTCGCCGCGACGTCGGGGGCCGGGTCGATGAATACATGCCGGTGATCGAACGCCGCCAGCAGGCGAATATGGCGCGAGAGCAGCATGCCGTTGCCGAACACATCGCCCGACATGTCGCCGACACCGGCGCACGTGAACTCGGTCGTCTGCGTATCAACGCCGAGCTCACGAAAGTGGCGCTTCACACTTTCCCACGCGCCGCGCGCGGTGATGCCCATCTCCTTGTGGTCGTAACCCGCGCTGCCGCCGGAGGCGAACGCGTCGGCCAGCCAGAACCCATACTCGGCGCTGACGGCGTTGGCGTAATCGGAAAACGTCGCGGTGCCTTTGTCGGCCGCGACCACCAGATACGGGTCGTCGGCGTCGTGCCGGACCACGTGCGGCGGCGGCACGATCGCTTCACCCACGCGGTTGTCGGTCAGATCGAGCAGGCCGCGCAGAAAATCTCGATAGCACTCGACGCCTTCTTTCAAATACGCTTCGCGTTCGGTTTGAGAAGCAATGAGCGTCGGCGCTTTTTTCAGCACGAAGCCGCCCTTGCTGCCGACCGGCACGATGACTGTGTTCTTCACCATCTGCGCCTTCACGAGCCCAAGCACCTCGGTGCGAAAGTCTTCCGGCCGATCCGACCAGCGCAAGCCGCCGCGCGCGACCTTGCCGCCGCGCAAATGCACACCTTCGAAGCGCGTCGAGTAAACGAAGATTTCGAACAACGGACGCGGCTCGGGCAGGCCGGGGATCTGCGCTGAATCAAACTTGAAAGATAGGAATGCGCGGCGCGGCCCTGCGACACCGCTGCTGCCCACGCCCGTGCGCCAGTAATTAGTGCGCAACGTGGCGACGATCAGCGCCAGATACTGGCGGAGTACTTTGTCTTCGCTCAGATTCGAAACCTTGTCGAGCGCCTGTTCGATCGCGTTGACCTGGCTCGCCGCCGCGCCTCTATCTCCCTGCGCGGGATCAAAGCGCAGCTTGAACAGGCCGACCAGCATGCGCGCGATACGTGGATGCGTCGCCAGCGTCGTTTCGATAAACGTCTGCGACAACGCAAAGCCGGTTTGCCGCATCACCTTCGCGTACGCGCGCAACACGACGATCTCGTCGGCCGACAGGCCGGCGCGCAGCACCAGGCGATTGAAGTCGTCGTTCTCGACCGCGCCTTCGAACACGCGCGCAAATGATTCTTCGAACAGCGGCGCAATTGCTTCGGAGTCGATATCGTCGGCGCCGGACCATTGCAACGAAAAATCGTGTACCCACAGCGGCGCGCCGGCCTCCTGGGTAATCTGGTAGCCACGCTCAGAAAGGACGCGCACGCCCATGCGCTCGAGCATTGGCAACGAATCGGACAGTGCGATCGGCGCACCGCTGCGATACAGCTTGAAGCCAAGGCGGCCCTGCGGTCCTTCGAGCGGCCGGTACAGATTGAGCGCGAGGCTGCCCTTGCCTTCGGTACCGAGCGTGTCAAGACGACGGATATCGGCGACCGCCTGCCGTGGTGGAACCGCTTCTTCATACGCAGTCGGAAAAGCCGAACCAAAGCGTTTGTACAGCGGCGCCGCGCGCCCCTCGCCCTCCTCGTCATTCAGCGCTTGCCGCAGATCGTCTTCCCAGCGGCGCGCGGCATCTGCCAGTTGCGTTTCGATCGCCCGGCGATCGGCGTCAGGGACCTTGCCCGGCGTCGTCCGCACAGTGATGTGAATGCGCGCGAGCACGGCGTCGGTCAGCAGCACGTCGAAGTCCGCGGTCGAGCCGTCGAACGCTTCGATCAGTATCTCTTGAAAGCGGCGTCGCAGCTCGGTCGTGTAGTTCTCTCGCGGCACGAAGATCAGGCACGAGACGAAGCGCTCGAATAGATCGCGCCGCACAAAGAGGCGGAAGCGCTGCCGCTCACCCAGTTGCACGATGCCGGTGGCAATCTCGTGCAACTCGTCGACGGTGATCTGAAACAACTCGTCGCGCGGGTACGTTTCGAGCACGTGTGTCATCGCCTTGCCCAGATGACTGCCGGGCGCAAGGCCCGAGCGCGTCGCGACGGCGCTGACCTTGCCGCGTATCAAAGGCACTTCAGCCACCCGCGCGTTGTACGCGGTCGACGTGAACAATCCGACGAAACGATGCTCGCCGATGACGGCGCCGTCCTGATAGCGCTTGACGCCGATGTAATCGATATAGCCGGGCCGGTGCACCGTCGAGCGCGAGTTCGCCTTCGTCACGAACATCATCGGCGACACCGCGTGCGCGACCGCACGCGCCTGCGGCGGCAGCACGGCGAAGCTGCCGGAAAGCGCGGTTTCGCTTTCGGACTCGCGCAGGATGCCGAGCCCGCTGCCGGGCACGAGCCGCAATGCGTCTTCGCCATCGACCGTCGCCAGGTCATGGCGTCGATAGCCGAGCAGCAACAGATGATCTTCGGTCAGCCACTGCAGGAACGCGCGGTTCTCCGCGACTTCTTCGCGCGCAAGCGGCGGCGGCTGTCTATCGATCTCATCGATCACGGCGCGCAACTGCGCAACCATCGCTTTCCAGTCGGTCACGCTCGCGCGCACGTCGCCCAACACGCGCTCGATGCCTGCGGCAAGTTCTGCACGCGCGGCCGG
>JBGSWX010000088.1:0-4395 GCA_041751695.1 Burkholderiaceae bacterium
GGCGTCGATCGCCGTCGAGTACTCATCGAGAAACGCGTCGATTGCGGTCTTGGTCGCCTCAACATCTTCGGTCAGCGCGACCAGCGCCTGGCCCAGCGCATACAGGTTCCAGTGCGCTATCTGCGGCTGCATGTTGTACGCATAGCGGCCGTTGACGTCGCTGTGATTGCAGATATAGCCGCCGTCGAACGAGTCCATGAAGCCGAACGGTCCATAGTCGATCGTGACGCCGAGGATCGACATGTTGTCGGTGTTGAGCACGCCGTGGCAAAAGCCGACGCCCTGCCATTGCGCCGCCAGGCGCGCTGTGCGGCGCGCTACCTGTTCGATCAACGCTATGTAAGGCTGCTTCGTGTCGCGGCAGTCAGGGTAGAAGCGCGCGATGACGTAGTCCGCGAGCTGGCGCAGGGCGTCGTACTGCTGCGTCCAGTAGAAATATTCGAACGAGCCGAAGCGGACAAAGCTCGGCGACATGCGCATCACGACCGCGGCGGTCTCGACGGTTTCGCGAATCACCGGTTGATCCGAGCCGACCACGGCCAGCGCGCGCGTGGTCGGAATGCCGAGGCGGTGCAGTGCTTCGGAGCCGAGAAATTCTCGAATCGACGAGCGCAGCACGGCGCGCCCGTCGCCCATGCGCGAGTAGGGCGTCTTGCCCGCGCCTTTGAGTTGCAGCTCCCAATGCTCGCCGCTCGGGCCGATCGCTTCGCCGAGCAGCAGCGCGCGCCCGTCACCCAGGCGCGGAACGTATACGCCAAACTGATGGCCGGAGTAGACGGCGGCCAGCGGATCGCTCCCCGCGATACGGCGGTTGCCTGCAAGCACGTCGATGAACTCACGGCGCTGAGCGTCTGCGGCGCCGACGCCGATCAACGCGCCGGCGGACTCCGAAAAAGCGACCAAATAGGGATCGGGCAACGGCTCCGGCGGCAACCGCGTGTAGAAAACACCGGGCAGCCGCGCGAACGAGTTATCAAAACTGAGCCCGAGATCGGCCGCTTCGTCGTGGGCGAAAGCAACTAATTTCTCGACAGCTACCGGCGTGTCCAAACGATTCTCCCAGAGGGAAGATTGTAGAAGCCCCGGATCGGAGTCCGGGGCAGGCTTGACGGCCGAGTGCCGAGCCACCAGCATATGCGGGCAAGGGCGCCGATTCACAGAGATTGACAGCAAATAGCAGGCCCCGCGGGAGACATTCATGTTGCAAGGGTTGATGATGCAGATGCCGCTGTTGATCTCGTCGCTGATCGAGCACGCGGATCGGCACCATGGCGACGCCGAGGTCGTCTCGCGCAGAGTCGAAGGGGACACGCATCGCACGACGTACCACGAGCTGCATCGGCGGTCACGGCAAATGGCGAACGTGCTCGCGGGTCTCGGCATCGGCCGCAGCGAGCGCGTTGCGACGCTCGCCTGGAACGGCTACCGGCACATGGAGTTGTACTTCGCGGTGTCGGGCGCGGGCAGCGTGTTGCACACGATCAACCCGCGCCTGCATCCGGAACAGATCGCGTGGATCGTCAATCATGCCGAAGACCGCGCGCTGTTTTTCGATCTGACATTCCTGCCGCTGGTCGAGGCGATTGCGCCGCTTTGCAAGACAGTCAAGCGCTGGGTGCTGATGACCGATCGGGCGCATATGCCGGCCGAGAAATCGGCGAAGGTCGGAACTTTGATTTGCTACGAGGAGTTGATCGAAGGCCGTTCCGACAAGTTCACGTGGCCGCAGTTCGACGAGAACACAGCCTCGTCGATTTGCTACACGTCGGGCACCACCGGCAACCCGAAGGGGGTGCTGTACAGCCACCGCTCGACGCTGCTGCACACGATGGCGTCTGCGCTGCCGGACGCGCTCAACGTCTCCGCGCGCGATGTGATCCTGCCGGTAGTGCCGATGTTTCACGTCAATGCTTGGGGCCTGCCGTACGTGGCGCCGATGGCCGGTGCCAAAATCGTCTTTCCCGGCCCGCATTTGGACGGCAAGTCGTTGTACGAGCTGTTCGAATCAGAGAAAGTCACGTTCTCGGCGGGCGTGCCGACCGTCTGGCAAGGGCTGCTCGCGTTCATGGAAGCGAACGGACTGAAATTTTCGACGATGAACCGCACCGTGATCGGCGGCTCGGCGTGCCCGCCCGCGATGATCAAGCTGTTTCAGGACAAATACGGCGTGCGGGTGCTGCATGCGTGGGGCATGACCGAGATGAGCCCGCTCGGCACCGCGTGCACGTTCAAGCAGAAGCATGCCGAGCTGTCGGCCGAGCAGCGATTGCCGGTGCAGTACAAGCAGGGCAGGGCGCTGTACGGAGTCGACATGAAGATCGTCGACGACGACGGCAGCGACTTGCCGTGGGACGGCGCTGCGTTCGGCAACCTGCTGGTGCGGGGACCGTGGGTCGCGCGTGAATACTATGAGAGCGGCGAGGGCGATCCGCTGATCAGCGACGAAACCGGCAAGACGTGGTTCCCCACCGGTGATGTGTCGAACATCGACGGCGACGGCTACATGCAAATCACCGATCGCAGCAAGGATGTGATCAAGTCCGGCGGCGAGTGGATCAGCTCGATCGAGATCGAGAACATCGCGGTCTCGCATCCGGCCGTCGCGATGGCGGCGTGCATCGCCGCGGCGCACCCCAAGTGGGACGAGCGGCCGCTGCTGGTGGTCGTCAAGAAGCCAAACGCAGCGGTGACGCGGGATGAGCTGCTGGCGCACTACGACGGCAAGGTCGCGAAGTGGCAGGTGCCCGACGACGTGGCCTTTGTCGATGCGATTCCGCTCGGCGCGACGGGCAAGATTCTGAAGACGAAGCTGCGCGAGCAGTTTCGCGAGCACAAACTTCCGACAGCTTGAGCCGAACGCGGTTTACGGAAACAACTGAGCTACCAACTCTTTGATCTTCGTGTCGGCCTGAATAAACTTGTCCATTCGGCCACCGCCACTCCTGGAGTCGTACAATGCGCTGCCCACTTCTTGCTGATCTCGGAACACCTTGATTTCTGCATACGACATGTAAAGAGCGAGATCCCATGACCAACGTGCGAGATAGGTCGAAGTCATCGCACAGTCCGCGGCAACAGCGTCTTTCTGCACCACCGTCACCGTGTGCCCCTTTTTCTCCAGCGCACTTCGATACTCGGTTAGAAAACCGGCTCTTACCGGTGGGTTCTCCACTATGCAGATCGCTTTCGAGCTGGCCAACGGCACCGGAGTCACGTTTTGCGTAATCGCACAACCGGAGAAAAGTGTCATCACTCCGGCCACTGCAAGCAATCGCTTCATCGAGAACTCCTGAAAGATTTGACAGACGTTCTTTGCCGCCGAAACTGTGCAAGGCGATGGCCTTTCGCAATTAGCCAATTAGCCGATAACAAGTGCGGCAATTTCGGCGTTGGATAGGCTTCAGCGCCCACGTCAGCGTTCGACGCGCCCGCGATGCCGGGACTGGGACCGATTCAGTGACTTGCGCGTCGGCTCGGATGTCTCTTTACGCTGCGCGGTCAGTTGCGTATTCTTTCTCGCAACTCGCGATCACAACGAACAACAGGAGAACCGCACATGAAGCGCCGCTACGTCATCAGTTGTATTACCGTCGCGGCTGCGGCGCTGTTCGCCACATCGGTGTCGGCGCAGACCAAGCCGGCCGCGCCCAAGGCTGCCGCTGCCGCCGCAGCGCCCCCGCAGACCGTCAAGATCGCCTACATCGATCCGCAGTCGGGCCCTTTCGCAGGCGTGGGGGCGAATTTGCTGAAGCACTTCCAGTTCAGCGCCGACCTGGTCAACGCCCAGCAATTGGCCGGTCCCGGCGTGAAGTTCGAGATGGTTCCGTTCGACAACAAGGCGTCTCCGCAGGAGACGCTGACAGCGCTGAAACAGGTAATCGATCAGGGCATTCGCTACGTCGTTCAGGGCCAGGGCTCGGGCGCTGCGCTGGCGCTGATCGATGCGATCGACAAGCACAACGAGCGCAATCCGAGCCAGGCGATCGTGTTCCTGAACTACGCCGCGGTCGACCCAGACCTGACCAACAGCAAGTGCAGCTTCTGGCACTTCCGCTTCGATGCCAACACGGACATGAAAATGGAAGCGCTGACGGCCTACATCAAGGATCGGCCCGAAGTGAAGAACGTCTTTCTGATCAACCAGAATTATTCGCACGGACACCAGGTGTCGCGCGTGGCCAAGGAAATGCTGGCGCGCAAGCGGCCCGACGTCAAGGTGGTCGGCGATGACCTGCATCCACTCGGTCAGGTGCGCGACTTCGCGCCGTACATCGCCAAGATGCGTGCGGCAAATGCCGACACGGTGATTACCGGCAACTGGGGGCCGGATCTCGCGCTGCTGGTGCGCGCCGCGCGCGACGCGGGGCTCGATGCCAATTTCTACACGTACTACGC
>JBGSWX010000089.1:0-1685 GCA_041751695.1 Burkholderiaceae bacterium
GTTGATCGTGACCGGCATCGTGGCCGCGTGCGGAAACACGTAGCGCGCCGCCGGCGCACCGAGCGCCTGCAGTTCGCGCACGACCGGCACGAAGTCGTAACCGTCGGCGCCCAGCCCGTGCAGCCAGATCACCGAACCCGCAATCTCGTTGCCGGTGGTCAGTTCTACAGATTCGAGAATCAAGGCGTCTCCTGTTGAAGGCTAGCCCTCAGCACGCCTCGCGGATTTCGGACGGAAGCCCGCCACGACTCCTTCGTGGGTTTCGACGTAAGGCCCTCCGATCAAATCGATGCAATACGGAACGGCTGAGAAGATGCCGTGTACGCCGGCTTTACCTTCGAGCTTCAGACCTTCGAGCGTTTCGGTGATCGCTTTCGGCTGGCCCGGCAGATTCAGGATCAGCGCCGCGTGGCCATCGATCTCGCGCAGCACGCCCACCTGGCGCGACAGGATGGCGGTCGGCACAAATTCGAGCGAGATGCGGCGCATCAGTTCGCCGAATCCCGGCATGACGCGCGTGGCGACCGCGAGCGTGGCTTCGGGCGTCACGTCGCGCCGCGCGGGCCCGGTGCCGCCGGTAGTCAACACCAGATCGCAGCCGACGTCATCGACTAGCTCGATCAAGGTGTGCTCGATCGTCGGACGGTCGTCCGCGATCAACCGGCGGTGAGTTTGAAACGGCGTCTTCAGTGTGCGCGCGAACCACTCCTGCAGGCCCGGAAGGCCTTGATCGGCGTAGACGCCTTGCGAGGCGCGATCCGAAATCGACACCAGGCCGAGAATCAATTCGTTGGCGAACGCGCGTTTAGCCTTCATCGCTTCGCACTTCGCTGCCCCGCATTTCGCCATCAAGCCGCTCGTGCAGCCGGCGGTACAGTTCGCGAGCATGCCTGGGGGGTTGCTGCAGCTCGCGCTCGCGCCGCGCCGAGCGAATCGCTGCGCGCAGCCACTGCACATCGGCTTCGGGATGCTCGGCGACCCAGGTCGTGAGTGCATCGTCGTCTTCGAGCAGCCGGTCGCGCCAGGTCTCTGCACGGTGCATCAGTGACACAGCGGCGCGCGATTCACCGGTCACCAGTTCGAGCGCCGCGCGGATCGCATCGGCATCGACCTGCCGCATCAGCTTGCCCAGGTATTGCATGTGCCGGCGCCGCGCCTCGTGGCCTTTGACCCGGTGCGCAAACTCGACCGCTTCGTGCAGCTCGTCGGGCAAGTTGAGCCGCACAAACTGATCGCGGTTAAGCTCCACCAGTTGCTCGCCAAGCTTCTGCAACGCGTGCATTTCCCTTTTGCGCTGGGATTTGCTCGATTCATTGCCAAATGGCTCGTCGCCGTCCGCCATCGCGCCCATCGGATTGCTGTTTCACCGTTGTTTATCATACGTAGCTGACGTGACTTCCTTTTCCCTCTCCGACGAGCGCCTGCGCGAGCTTGCGCTGGACGCTTTGCAGCACGCGCGCTCGCTCGGCGCGACCGATGCGTCGTGCGAGGTCAGCGAATCGACCGGGCTGTCGGTCACCGTGCGCAAGAAGCGGGTCGAGACGATCGAGCGCACGCGCGACAAAGGCCTCGGCATCACGGTTTACATCGGCCTGCGCTTCCGTTTCGCCTTCGCGATCGGCGCCATCGCCGCGACGCTGCACGACGTGTTCGTGACGCTCGCGTTCCTGTTCTTCTTCGGCTAC
>JBGSWX010000090.1:0-3415 GCA_041751695.1 Burkholderiaceae bacterium
TTCCATGTTGCCGGTATCGGGCGCCGAACAATTGAAAACCTCGGGCGCCCACGGCACGCGCCCCATCAGCTCCGCCAGCGGCGCGTATTCGAGGTTGGTCAGCCCGGCTCCGTGCGATGAATCGGGCAGGAACAGATTCCACAGGCCTTCGGCGCGTGCTTTCGGCTTTAACTCCTCCATCAGAGTCGTCGGCGTCCAGCGCGCGCCCCGTTGCGTGTTGTCCTCGATCTCGCGATAAAAGCGCTGCTCGTTCGGATAGATGTGTTGCTGCATGAACGCATCGACGCGCGCGCGCAACCCGTGAACCTTGGGCGAGTAGTCGAATTGCATGATGCGCAGAATAGCCCAGCGTGATGAACCCGCTGCGCTAGAGTCACGGCGATGAAAGCGATTCAATGCGTCGAGTGGGGCGATCCGGGCAAGCTCGTGCTCGCCGAGCTGCCGTTGCCGGAACCCCGAGCGGGGCAGGTGCGCATTCGAATCGCCGCGGCCGGCGTCAATTTTCCCGACGCTTTGATCGTGCAGAAGAAGTATCAGATTCAGCCGAAGCTGCCGTTCGTGCCAGGCACCGAAGTGGCCGGGACCATCGATGCAGTCGGCGGCGAGGTGCGGCATTTGAAAGCCGGAGATCGCGTGATCGCGTTTGTGGGCATCGGCGGTTTTGCCGAGTACGTGTGCGCACCCGCCGCGCTGGCGGTCGCGATACCGGATGGCGTCAGCGACGAAGTGGCTGCCGCGTTCACTCTGACCTATGCGACGTCACACCATGCGCTGTTCGATCGCGGCGAGTTGAAATCAGGCGAGACGCTGCTGGTGCTCGGTGCAGGTGGAGGCGTCGGGCTGGCGGCGGTCGAACTCGGCAAAGTTGCGGGCGCGCGCGTGATCGCGGCGGCGTCGAGCGCGGAGAAGCTTGCGGCCGCGAAGGAGCACGGCGCCGACGAATTGATCGACTACGCGACGACTGATCTGCGCGAGGCAGTCAAGAACCTGACGGGCGGCAACGGCGCTGACGTCATTTACGATCCGGTGGGTGGTCCCGGCACGATAACCGCGGTGCGTTGCCTCGCTTGGCGCGGCCGGCTGTTAATTGTCGGTTTTGCGCAGGGTGAGATTCCGCAGATCCCCGCGAACCTGTTGCTGTTGAAGGGGGCGTCGGCGGTAGGCTTGTTCTGGGGCGAGTTCGCGAAGCGCGAGCCGAAGGCGAATTTCGCGATGCTGAAGGAGCTGTTCGAATGGCTCGGACAAGGCAGGCTCAAGCCGCACGTATCGCGCGTAGCTTCACTGGTGGAGGTGCCGCACGTGCTCGAAGACCTGCTGCAGCGACGAGTGATCGGAAAAGTCGTGATCAGGCCGGGCGATTGACATATGGTAACCGGCGGGTTACCGTAGCTTTATGGTTACGCATCTTTCAGCATGAGATCAGGCGCGGCGCTCGCCGCATTGGCGGATCCGATCCGCGAGAGCATTGTCCGGCTGCTGATCGACGGCGAGAAGTCGGTGGGGGAGATCGCCGACCGTTTGCCGGTCAGCCGACCGGCCGTCTCCAAGCATCTGCGAGTGCTGGAAGGAGCGGCCCTCGTGGCAGCGCGCAGCGAAGGCACGCGCAACGTCTACTCCGTGCGGGCTGAGGCGCTGGGCCGGTTGAGAGATGAGCTTGACAACATGTGGGAACGTGCGCTGGCACGCTATGCGCTGGTGGCCAACAACAAGAGAGCGAGTAAGCGGTGAAGCTTGCGCCGGTCGAAAAGACGCGCGTGGTCGGTCTCGATCCGGCGGCGGCGTTTGAGTTGTTCACCGCCGGCATATCAGGCTGGTGGCCGCTCGCGACGCATTCTTGTTCCCGCGCGGCGGCGCGCGCTGTAGCGATCGAGCCGCGTGTCGGCGGGCACGTGATCGAGTACGCGAACGACGGCAGCACGGCTCGATGGGGCACCGTGCTCGCTTGGGAGCCGCCGCACCGCTTTGCGATGACCTGGCACCCGGAAACCGATCCGGCGCAGGCGACGCGACTGGAGGTGAGATTCAGCGCGACGCAGGAAGGTGGATGTCAAGTCGAGCTGATCCACGACGGTTGGCGGGTGCGCAGCGATGCCGAGGCAGCTCGCGATCGCTACGATTTTGGCTGGGTCGAGGTTCTTCAACGGTTCACGGCAGCGGCCGAGCCCGCGAGTCAGGAGGCATCATGACGGATTTGCAGCGCCTGCTGTGCACTGCCTTAGTGTTTTGCGGGCTCGGGTCTAACACGGCTGATTCGACGGCTCAGGCGGCTGAGCGTGCGCTCGACAAATCGGTCTTGGTAGCCGCCTCGCTCGATCAGACTTGGGACGCATGGACCACGCGCGAAGGCATCATCAGTTTCTTTGCGCCGGACGCCCGCATTGAACCCAAAGTCGGCGGCGCGTTTCAGGTCTATATCAATCCGCTCGCGGAGCCGGGAATGAAGGGGGCCGATGACATGCGATTCATGGCGCTGCAGCCGAAGCAGATGCTGTCGTTCGATTGGAACGCGCCGCCGCATCTGCCGGCGGCGCGGCAGCAGAGAACGTTCGTCGTAGTGCGCTTTGCTCCGGTCGGCGAAAAAGAAACGCGCGTCAGCCTGCATCACACCGGTTGGGGCGAAGGCGGCGAGTGGGACAAAACGTTCGCGTACTTCGACCGTGCTTGGGACAACGTACTGGCGAACCTGAAGAAGCGCTTCGAAAGCGGCCCGCAGGACTGGACCGAATGGATGAAGTCGCTGCGCAAGATGCAAGAGCAAGCCGCTCAGAAGAAATAGATGGCCTACCTGGAGTTCGCGCCGGCTTTACAACGCCACGCGGCCGCGCCGCCGGTGACGGCGCCTGCAGAGTCGCTGCGATCGTTGCTATCAGAAGCATTCGCACAACAGCCGGCGCTCAAAAGTTACGTCCTCGATGACCAGGGCCGCGTGCGCAAGCACGTTGCAGTGTTCGTCAACGGCAGCCTGCTGCACGATCGGCAACAGCTCGACGTGCCGCTTGCTGCGGACGATCGCATTTACATTGCGCAAGCACTGTCAGGAGGTTAACCGTGAAACTTTCGGTAGCAACGCGCAAGGGGTTGTTCGAACTGTCGTCGCGCAGCGATCGCTGGAAGGTTGACCGCGTGCACTTCGTCGGCGACCCGGTCACCGCGGCGTTGCACGATCCCGCCAATGGCCGCATGGTGGCCGCGCTGCGAATGGGGCACTTCGGTGCCAAGCTGCGCACGTCGGACGACCGCGGAAAAACGTGGGAAGAAGTCGCGCCGCCCGCGTATCCGCCGAAGCCCGAAGGCATCGAAGACAGCAATTCGTGGACGCTTGATCAGGTATGGATTTTCGAAGGTTTTCATCCAAGGCTGCCGCAGCGGATGTGGGCGGGCACGAATCCGGGCGGTCTGTTTCGCTCCGATGACG
>JBGSWX010000091.1:0-2412 GCA_041751695.1 Burkholderiaceae bacterium
AATCGCCCATCTCACCTTCGATTTCCGCTTTGGGCGTCAGCGCGGCCACCGAGTCGATCACGATCAAATCGACCGAGCCCGAGCGCACCAGCGCGTCGGTAATTTCAAGCGCCTGCTCGCCGGTGTCCGGCTGCGAGATCAGCAGCTCCTGCAGATTGACGCCGAGCTTTTGCGCGTACTGAACGTCGAGCGCATGCTCGGCGTCGATAAACGCGCAAGTGCCCGCGACCTTCTGCATTTCGGCGATCACTTGCAGCGCCAGTGTGGTTTTCCCCGACGACTCCGGCCCGTAGATTTCGACGACCCGGCCGCGCGGCAAACCGCCTACGCCGAGCGCAATGTCGAGCCCGAGCGAGCCGGTCGACACGACCTCGATGTCCTCGGCGACTTCGCCGTCGGCCATGCGCATGATCGAGCCCTTGCCGAACTGCTTCTCGATCTGCGCCAACGCGGCCGCCAACGCCTTCTGCCGCTCCTTGCTGTCAGACACCAAAAGACTCCTTCCATCATCCATTGCGGCCTCCGCTGCCAGTCGACTACTGCTGTAAATAATTACAGCGCACTGTAAATACATACAGTACTAAAAGTCAACCGCTTTCTAACGGCGCCGCGTACGCACCCGCGCATCAACGATTGAGCATACCGAGCATGCATCCGCAGTGTCCGACCACGCTGCGGTTTGACCCGCCATCTAGCGCTCCTGCATAATGTTTCGCTCTTCACCCGGGTCGTTAGCTCAGCCGGTAGAGCAGCGGACTTTTAATCCGTTGGTCGGCAGTTCGAACCTGCCACGACCTACCAACCAACCACTCCTATCAACTTCGATGGCCCTTTCGGCCCTCGACAAACGGCCGGGGTTGGCGTAATCTCACGGCCGCATTCGCTTCAAGTCCAGTACCCTCCGGCTCGTCTTACATCAGTGCTAGCTGCAGTTGCATGATTGTCTTGGCAGTTCCCCCGGTTACGTTGCTTGATCCGCTTGCATGCGTGGAGCGTCATGTCGACGCGCGCGCGATTTCTTAGGAACGTAATCAAAATGGCTAGTGGCAAAGTAAAGTGGTTCAACGAGTCCAAGGGTTTTGGCTTCATTACCCCGGACGGCGGCGGCGCCGATCTATTCGCGCATTACAGCGAGATCGTCGGCAGCGGCTTTAAGACATTGACCGAAAATCAAGTGGTGGAGTTCGTGGTCAAGCAGGGCCCAAAAGGTCCGCAGGCCTCGCAAATTCGCCCGACGTAAGTCTGGCGAATCAAACTAGAGCCGCGGTCACCCGTGGCTCTTCTTATCAAAACCGCGGCGTGCCGCGGTTTTTTTTCGCCCGCTCTAGCGCCCACGAATCACGCACCGGCGCCCACGTAAGGTTGCTGGCGAAACCACTTGGTGGCGATCCACTTCTCTCCGCTTCCGACCGGACTGCCGCCGTGCAACGTGCGCACATCGAGCGCGCCGGCCTCATCGCAGTAGGCGAAGTACACCGCATGCCCTTTGCGCGGCAACACGTCGAGTCCAATTTCGGGGAACACGGTCGACCCGCCACGCGCCACATCGTTCAGATACATGATCAACGTTGCGACGCGCTGGCCGCCCTGCGCCAGCACCTCCCGATTGCCGGGGTGCGCCGGGTCGAAGTAGTCATAGTGCGGCTTGTATTCGCCGCCGGGCTCATAGTGCAGGACCTGAATCGGCTCGCCGCGCTCGAGCGGGCAATCGACCAGTTCTGCAATGCGCCGCTCGATCCGCTGCAGCAGCTCGTTTTCACCGCGGTTGAAATACGTACCGGCACTCGTGCGGTGCGGATGAATGTCGTAGGCCCCAGTGCGCGCGTTCACGACGCTCGAGCGCTGCAGCTTGACGCGCGACAGACTGACCAGAGAATCGCATTCCTCATCAGACAGCAGACTGCCGAACAGCACCACGCGCGGCGATTCGATCACGAACAACATCTCGACCGCGCGATCGGGTGTGTCGAGGCTGTTCGGCATCTCCGTGAGCTGCGTGCTGAACGAGCCGGCAGGCTGCGCGGCGGGCGGCGGACGGGAATCGGCCGGCACCGATTGCGGAGCAACTTCGGCCGCGCGATCGCGCCAAGCAGCCTCGATCACATCGCCTGCGTAGCGCTCGTCGTACTTGGCATCCAGCAACGCTTTCAACGCCGTGTCACGCGTAAAACTGCGCTCCTGCATCGTGCGCAACCAGGCCTGCAGGGCGGTCGGGAGTTGATCGAACTTCACGGCCCGGAAGTTTAGCCGCGTCGGCAGTATTCTTGCGTCTGACGTGGCACTTGCGGGAGATCACATGTTGCAGAAGGTGGGATTGCCGTCGCTGGCCGACGGCGCTTTGCTGAAGACCGATGCCTACATTGGCGGCGAGTGGAAGGCGGCGGCCTCGCGCGCGCGCTTCGCAGTTCTGAA
>JBGSWX010000092.1:0-3084 GCA_041751695.1 Burkholderiaceae bacterium
GACCGTTCCGCCTTTGACGACGTTCCTGAGCTCGATCGCCGCCCACAGCACCAACCCGATCAAGGCCGCGATCGTCAGCGCCGCCAGCCCCCGTACCCACCACAGCGGCCGCCGCAAGTTCTCGATCGCCGATTGATTCTGGCCGGCCACGGTGACCAATTCCGCAGCGACCCGGCTCAGACCCGAGGCGGGGAAGCGTTCGTGGATCCGGCGCGCAAGCACCGAAATGGTCGACGAAATCGGGGTCGGGTGCAGTTCGCTGTAGGTCTGCACGGGCTCAGGCATCAAATTCGCTACAGTCGATCAATTCAAGGAGGTACCCATGCTGAGCAATCGCGATGCAGTAGCAACCCTTGCAGTCAAGAGCATCCAGGCCGCCAAGAACTTTTATGAAGGCAAGCTCGGTCTGAAACAGATCGACGCCGAAGGCTCCGAGGTGATCGTTTTCAAGAGCGGCAATACGATGCTCAATGTTTACGAATCAAAGGAGGCCGGCACCAACAAGGCCACTGCGGTGACGTGGGCGGTCGACGACATCGAAAGCGAAGTGAACGCGCTGAAGGCGAAGGGCGTCCAGTTCGAGCACTACGACATGCCCGGCATGAAACGCCGGGGCGACGTGCATACCTGTGGAGACATGAAGGTCGCGTGGTTCAAAGATCCGGACGGCAACATCCTCAATATTGTCAGCGGGTAGGCATTGGAGCGCCTTCAGGCGGCGACCTTTAGCTCGTCAACCGACGTTTGCATCGCGCTCGCCGGCATGCCGTTTTTCCACGGCAAGTCCACCGCGTAATCCTGCAACAAACAATCGTCGGGCAGTGTCTGAATCGCCGTGAAGTCCCGGTGCGCGATGTACTCCGGGCGCTTGAAGCGGCGGATATGGTTGCTGACCGTGCACAGGCTCAGATAAACGCTGACGCGATCCCACGGCGACAGGTTGCTGCTCGAGGCGTGCACCAGGCACGAGTGAAACAAGATCATCGAACCCGCCGGACCTTTTGGCGCGGCGATGCCGCCGTTTTTGCCGCCGGCGCGCTGCACCAACTGGCGGATCAGATCGTTATCGACGGTCCACAGTGGATAGCTGGTCGTGGTCAGATCGTGTCGGGTTTCGACCGCGCCTTTCTTGTGGCTACCGGGGATGAACATCAACGGACCGTTGAAGTCGTTGACGTCGTCCAGGAAAATCGCAACGTTCATCGCGCGCTCGGTGGGCATCAGGTCGTCGTTGAGCCAGGTGCCGTAGTCCTGGTGCCACTGCCACACATCGCCCTCGAACGCCATCTTGCCGTTGATCTTGAACTGATGCATGTACACGTCTTCGCCGAACATATCGCGCAACGGATAGACCATGCGGGTATGGCGCGCCAGCTTCGCAAACGGCACGCTGTACAGGTGCGAGGCAAAGTTGGTGCGCACCGCATCAGAATCTTTCTCTCGCACGTTGCAAATGTCGCGGCGGGAATAGAGATCCGGCACTGCGTCGTTCAGCACCTTCGTTTCCTCGCGGGAAAACAGGCCGGGAAAGAATAGATACCCTTCGCGGTCGAACTGCTCGCGTTGCTCCGGGCTGAGTTTCATGTTCATCTCCTTTTCAACGGCCGCAGCCAAAGTAAACTCTCATCTGTCACTCGTCAACGACCAGCACTCGAATGAATACGACATTGTGCGGCGCGCGCCTTGTTTGCCTGCTTGCCGCCGGTTTGCTAGCGGTGCTGTTCGCTCCGGCCTACGGCGCTGACGCTCCGGCCAAGAAAGTACCCACCAAACAACAGGGCGGCAAGACCAAGCCTAAACCCATGAGCCGCGACCAGCTCCGCGCCTGTATGGATCAGCAGGATCGCCTGCTAACCATGAGAGAAAGCGTGCTCAAAGAGCAGACGTCGCTGGATCAACAGCGCGCCGACGTTGCGCGCATGGATGCCGAGCTCACGCGCAAGCGGGCCGCGCTCGATCCGGACGATGCCGTTGCCAAGCAGGCGCTCGGCGATGAAGAAACACGGCGCAATGCGGCCGGCGACACTTACAACGCGCGCCTGCCCGCGCTGAAGGAACAGGGCTCAGCGCTCGATAAGGAGCGCCAAACCTGGGTGGAGCGCTGCGCCGACAAGGACTTCGACGAGCTCGACGAAGCCGCGATCAAACGCGAAAGGCAACGCGCGGCGAAGGCCGGCGGCAAAGCGGCGTCACCGAAGTAGGCATCGCTGCCTCCTCGGGCGCTCGGCAGGCCACTAGAGATTGCCGCGGCGTTGATCTTGACGCCGCGCCTGCCATCGAAAAACGCGGCCTTCGGAGTTGACCAGCCAAGGTACCGCGCCCGCAGATATCGCAACTCCGCCGCCCGGAACCTGGCGCCATCCTTTCTGCGTTGAACGCGCTACAGAGTGTCCGCCGGGAACACTATCCTGGCTGAGCAGCCACGCGACTCCGTCCGAAGCAATCGTCACTGCGGTGCCGCGCGCCGTTAGTCGCTGCCAGTTGCCGCGGTCGTAGCGAAATACGTTTCCGACATCATTGACGACCCACGGATTGCCTTGCGGATCGACATCGATACTGACTGCGCCGCCCGGCACAACATCCCAGTCGCGCCCGTTCCAGCGATAGATCATGAAACCGCCGGGCGCGGGCGTGACGCCGATAACCCACACCGCGCCATTGGCACCGATACCGATGTCACGCGCCTGCCCCGGCAAGGGCTGCCAACCCGACGGGCCGAGCCGCAGGATGTTTCCGTATGAGTTGACCACCCAAGGATTGCCTTGCGGGTCGACGTCGAGGCGGACTGCGCCCCCCGGCACGATCTGCCAATCGTTCCCCACCCAGCGGTATATCGAGTGCCCACCGTCTACGCGATCGATGCCGATGCACCACGCATCACCGCGCGCACCGACGCCGATGGCAGTGGCCTGCCCCGGCAGCAATTGCCACTCGGCGTGCGCGATCGAAGCGAACAGTGAAAAAGCTAAGGCAAACAGGACGCTGGGCTTCATCGGGCGACTCCGTCGAAAAGTGGGCTGCAGGATGCCATCGGATAGACGCCGTTGCGATCGAAACCGTTGACAAGCGGCGCGAATATTCTGG
>JBGSWX010000093.1:0-4664 GCA_041751695.1 Burkholderiaceae bacterium
GATCGTGCAGGACAACGGCCCGGGCATTCCTGATGACGAGCGCGAACGCGTTTTTGATCGCTTCTATCGCGGCCGGGATGCCACCGCCGGCGGCAGCGGCTTGGGCCTGGCGATCGTGCGGCAGATTGCCGAGATGCATGGCGGCAGCGTCGGGCTGCTGGCTCGCACTGAGGGCAACGGTCTGCAAGCGCTGGCAAGCTTTCCGGCAGCGCCTTAAGTTCGCCTTAAGAATCGCCGGCTACCTTTTGCTCAACTTTACTCACTCGAGCAAAGCCGATTCAAAAAGTATGCGCATCAAGCGCCGCACCCGCGGCGCTTTTTTTTGGCACGGTTACGCGGCGTCTGACTCGGTCGACGCAAAATCGAGTTCCACCTTCGCGCCGGCGGGATCGTGGCAGAACAGCTGCCACGTGTTCGATCCGCGCTGCCTGCGCAAGTCGTAGGGTATGCGGCGCGCGTCGAGCTTGGATTTGACGGCCGGCAGATTCGACGCGGAAAACGCCATGTGATCCAGCACGCCTGCACGTTGTTCGGGCAACTCGCGCCCGGCGATAACATGCAGCACGGCCTGCCCATCGGCATAAAGCCACGCGCCGGGGAACCCGAGTTCCGGTCGCGCGCCCGGCGTCAACCCAAGCAGATCGACATAGAACTCGAGCGTCTTGTCGAGATCGTCGGCAAGCACGGTGAAATGGTTCATTGCATGAATCATGGGAACTCCGAAGTCAGGCGCGGGCCGGCGGCATTTTAAGCGCCGCGTCGATCAGCGCGTCGGCCACCCAACGCGTGACGGCCTGGACTTCACGATCGCTGCTGCCCCAGATGTCTTTGAGCACCACGTAGGGCTCGATTCCAAAAATCAGCGACAACGCGCATAGCAAACGCCTGAACTCGCTTTCGCGCATCCTGGACTTCAACGGGGCGGCAGCGCGGGTCAGGATCGCGACGCGATGGCCCCTTCGATACGGTTCTTCCGCAATGCGCCCCGAGCGCTCGAGCGCCCAATGCTCGAGTGACAGCTGCAGGGCCGCGCGCATATGCGGCTCGAACTGCCGGAAGCGTGGGAACGTCCGGGTGAACAACTCCTGCAGCCGTTCGCGGCCGTCGGTCTTGCGCGACTCGAAGCGTCGCACAGGTCCGAGGCTTTCCCCGACAATGGCGGAGATCAACTGGCTGCGGCTGGGAAAATAGCGATAGGCCGTCGCCCGGGACACGCCGGCCGCCGCGGCGACTTCGGCCACGGTGACGAGCCGACCATCGGCCGCCAGTTCCATCGCCTGGCCAAGCAACAGCCGGTAGGTACGCCCCCGCACACCCGATTCCGGACCGGGCGAGGGAACGGTAGCCTGGACTGGGGACCTGCTCGCCATATTTTTGCTGGACGGGTTCCAACTGACTGGGTATCGTAACTGCCTTGATGAGACATGTGTCTCATTTTTTTGTTCTGACCCACCGCAACAGATCCCACCTCACAAGGGACGGCGAAGGAGACATGCGCATTGCCACCTATCAGTGGGGCGGTCGTCGTCACGTCGGCGTGTTGTCGAACGACTCGCGCGAGATCACTCCCATCGACCTGAGGCGCCGGCAAGAGCAGGTGCAGTCGCGCGGCGCGCAGGCTTTGCTGGAACATCTGGCCGAAGGCAACGACTTTCCCGCGGTCAATGGCACTCGCCTGCCGATCTCTGCGGTGACGTTCGAAGCACCCTTGCCGCGTCCGCGCCGCAATTTGTGGTGCGTCGGCCGCAACTATCGCGCGCACGCGAAGGAGTTGCAGACCACGGTGTTCAAGGGCAGCGAGGCCAGGATCGATCAATGGCCGATCGTGTTCACCAAGGTGCCCGAGTGCGTCGTCGCAAATGGCGATGCGATCCGCCTTCCGGGCGCGGCTGCTTCCGAACAGATCGACTACGAAGCCGAGCTTGCGGTCGTGATCGGCCGCAAGGGCACGAACATTTCCGCTGCCCCGATGGATTACGTGTGGGGCTACACGATCGTCAACGACGTTACTGCACGCGACGTGCAGATGCGGCACGTGCAGTGGGATATGGGAAAGTCGTTCGATACGTTTTGCCCGATGGGCCCGTGGCTCGTCGACGCGACCGAGCTCGACGGGCGCGACACGCGCGTGCGACTTTGGGTCAACGGCGAGTTGCGACAGGATGCACGCACCGTTGACCTGATCTTCAACATCCCGACGCTGATCGAAACAATCTCGCGCGGCATCACGCTCTATCCCGGCGATGTGATCGCGACCGGCACACCCGCCGGCGTCGGCATGGGAATGCAGCCGCAGACGTGGTTGAAGGCAGGAGACACGGTGCGCATCGAGATCGATGGCATCGGCGTGCTCGAAAATCCGGTCGTGGCGCACTGATCCATATGACGCTGCACTGGATCGACAAAATGGCCGTCGAAGTCGACGGCGAAGGCGATCCCGTCGTGATGGTGCACGGTCTCGGCGGCACGACCAACACATGGACGCCGCTGCTGCCCGCGTTGACGCACGCGAAACGCATTCGCATCGAGCTGCCCGGCTCGGGGCGGTCGCACCGCGCGCATGTACTGCAAGACAACACACCGAATAAGGGCCGTTTGTCGATCGACGCACTGGTCGACGCCGTGTTGCGCGTATGTGGGCAGCTTGGCGTGTCGCGCGCGCATTTCGCCGGTCACTCAATGGGCACCATCGTGTGCCAGCACCTGGCAGTGCGTGCACCCGAGCGCGTGCGCAGTCTTGCGTTGTTCGGTGCACTGCTTGCGCCGCCCGACGCGGCGCGACAGGGATTGAAGACACGCGCGGCCAAAACGCGCGACGAAGGCATGTTCGGCATTGCCGATGCGATCGTGCAAGGCTCGCTGTCGAGCTCGACGCGCGAGCAGTTGCCAGTCGTGGTCGCTTTCGTGCGCGAATCTTTGCTTGCACAGGATCCCGAAGGATATGCACGCAGCTGCGAAGCGCTGGCTGCGGCCGAGCCGGCGGCGATCGGCGGCATCGACGTGCCGACTCTGCTCATCGCAGGCGACGAGGATGCAGTCGCGTCGGTGCAAGTGGCGCGCGAACTCGCGCGCCGTATCAACGAGGCCCAGGTGGAAGTTTTAACGCGCTGCGGCCATTGGATGACGGCCGAACGAGCGACCGAGTGTCAGTCGCATTTGCGGCGGTTTCTGGAGCGCGCTCGCGTGAGTGTCGCGTAGCAGGAGGCAACATGGGCAATGTCTTGTTCAACAACGTGCGCATCTTCGACGGCAGCGGCGATCAACCGTACGCGGGCGAGGTGCTCGTGCAAGGCACTCGCATCGCGCGCGTGACGCGACCAGGCAGCGGCGTGCGCTCGTTGCCCACTTCTGCCGCCTCCGGCGCGACGGTGATCGACGGCGCCGGCAGCACTTTGATGCAGGGCATGGTCGAGGCGCACACGCACTTTTCGTGGAACGACCAGCCGTCGCTTGACTCGATTCAGCGCATGCCGACCGAGGAGCACATTCTGTGGTGCGCGCACGTGGCCGAGCGATATTTGTCGATGGGCTGGACGTCGTGCGTCGGAGCAGCGACCGCGAAGCCGCGCCTCGACGTCGTGATTCGCAACGCGATCAACGCCGGCGAGATCCCCGGGCCGCGCTATATCGCCGCGAGCCAGGAAATTACCGTGCAAGGCGGCTTGGGCGACAACACGCTGCCGCATTTGCCGCAACCCGAGTTCAACTTCGGTGCGGTTGTCAGCGGCCCCGAAGAGATCCGCCGCTGCGTGCGCCAGTTTGTCAAGTACGGCGTCGATCAGATCAAGATCAATCTGTCGGGCGAGTACATCGCGGGTCTGCCGGCCGAATACACGCCTTTTTCCGAAGAAGAGATCGCGATGTGCGTGACCGAGGCCAAGCGTTTCGGCAAGCGCGTCGCTGCGCATGCGCGCTCGTGCGAGTCGGTCAAGCAGTGCATCCGGCATGGAATCGAAGTGATCTATCACGCCAGCTTTGCCGATGAGGAAGCACTCGACCTGCTGGAAGCCAATAAGCACAAGCACTTCGTCGCGCCCGGCCTTGCCTGGCTGATCAACACGTCGCATCACGCGTCCGAATGGGGACTGACGCCGGAAGTGACGAAGAAGATGGGCTATCACCGCGAGCTCGAGGTCGCGGTCGAGACATTGAAGAAGATGATCAAACGCGGCATCCGCATCCTGCCGGGCGGCGACTACGGATTTGCGTGGACTCCGCACGGCACCAACGCAAAGGATCTCGAGTACTTCATGAAGTATCTCGGCATGTCGTCGACGGAGGCATTGCTATCGGCGACCGCGTGGGGAGCGCCGATCATGAAGCTCGACGGCGAGACCGGCCGCGAGCAGATCGGCAAAGTCCGGGACGGCGCGCTGGCCGACCTGTTGCTGATAGACGGCGATCCGGTGGCGGATATCCGCATCCTGCAAGACAAGGAGCGCATTCTTGCGGTGATGAAGGACGGCGAGTTCCATCGCGCCCCTGCACCCCGCGATATCCGCAGCTCTGCGCGTACGCGCTGGCAAGCCGTCGCTGCCTAGGAGAAATAAATGGCCGACTCCGAAGTTCTATTCACCAACGTAAAGATCATCGACGGCAGCGGCGCCGCGCCCTACGCCGGTGAAGTGCTGGTGCGCGGCAAGCGCATCAGCCGCGTCGCGCGC
>JBGSWX010000094.1:0-1851 GCA_041751695.1 Burkholderiaceae bacterium
ATCGCGAGCCCGATGGCGGACTCGGCGGCGGCCACCGTCAGAATGAAGAACACGAACACCTGACCGTTCATGTCGCCCAAGTAGGATGAGAACGCAATGAAATTTAAGTTGACCGCCAGCAGCTGGAGCTCGATTGCCATCAGCAGGATGATGACGTTCTTGCGATTGAGGAAGATGCCCGCCATGCTGATGGCGAACAGAATCGCGCCCAGCACGAGGTAGTGCGCCAGTGTCGGCGCGATGAGCGATGCCACTTCGTCTCCCTATTTACGCTGACAAAAGTGAACCCCTACTTTTGTCGGATTGGCTTCCCGCAAATCGCTGGCTCATTTGCCAACTCAGTTGCCAACTCATTTGCCAACTGAGCCAGACGATTCGCGGCGAAAAAGGCAACGGACGATCACCGAGCGAGCCGATAGCACAGTCCCTGCGCCTGCGTGCCGGCCATCATTCCCGCGTTTCCGACGGCACGTTGACCAATCGCACGCGATCTGCACGCTGCACCTTCACCTGTGCGCTGGCGTCCTGGTATTTCGCGCCGCGGGGCTTGCGATGGGTGAGCGCAATCGCCGCCACGATTGCCACTAATAAGACAACAGCGGCGACCTCGAACGGATAGACAAACTCGACGTAAAGAAGCCGGCCCAGCGCCTGCGTATTGCTCTCCTGCACCATCGCCACCGCAGTGTTGCCCGCGACGCCGCTGCCGATGATAACCAGTGCCATCTCGAGCAGGACCAGGATCCCCACGATTCCACCAACCGGGATGTAGCTCTTGAAGTTCTTGCGCAGGTTGTCGAAGTTGATGTCGAGCATCATCACGACAAACAGGAACAGCACCATCACGGCGCCGACGTACACGAGAACGAGCGCGATCGCCAGGAACTCGGCCTTGAGCAGCAGCCAGATCGCCGCTGCCGTGAAAAAGCACAACACCAGCCACAGTGCCGCGTGCACGGGATTGCGCACAATGATGACGCGCAGCGCGGCGAACACGAGGATCGCAGCGAAGACATAGAAGACCGCGGTCTGGAAATCCATGGCGGATTTACGTTCGGGATAGCGTTCGGCTTGAAACTCGCGGGCGGCTCATCGGAACTTCGCGTCCGCCGCCCGATCCCGGGCGATCTGCGCTTCATACCGATCTCCAACGGCGAGCAGCATCTCTTTGGTGTAGTAAAGATCGCCCCGCTTTTCGCCGTGGTATTCGAGCACGCGCGTCTCGACGATCGAATCGACGGGACAGCTCTCCTCGCAAAACCCGCAGAAAATGCACTTGGTGAGATCGATATCGTAGCGCGTCGTCCGACGGGTGCCGTCAGCGCGCTGTTCCGATTCGATCGTGATCGCGAGCGCCGGGCACACCGCTTCGCACAACTTGCAGGCTATACAGCGTTCCTCGCCGTTCGGATACCGTCGCAACGCATGCAAACCGCGAAACCGCGGGCTCTGCGGCGTTTTCTCCTCGGGAAACTGCACGGTGATCTTACGGGCGAAAAGATAGCGCCACGTCACGCCCATCCCTTGCAGCAGCTCGATCAGCAGCCAGGTGTCGAAGAAGGTCTTAACGCGAGCAAACATAGGTCCTCCGCTCGCGCTAGTGAAAGAGGTAGGCAAAGCGAGTTTGCATCATCGCACCTAGAAACACGATCCAGATGAGGGTGATCGGAATGAACACCTTCCAGCCGAGGCGCATGATCTGGTCGTAGCGATAGCGCGGAAACGTCGCGCGGATCCACAAGAAGATCAGCAGGACGAACGCCATCTTGAGCGCAAACCAGAAAAACCCGTCACCGAGCGGCGCGAAACCGCCAACCGCGGCATCGTTCAACTGCGGCCATGGTGCGAGCC
>JBGSWX010000095.1:0-2107 GCA_041751695.1 Burkholderiaceae bacterium
CCGGCCTCGTTGCGCACCGGAGCGGAAAACCAGACCAGCGGTCGCCGCGCCTCGGCCTTCACCGCGCCGCCCAGACGCTCGCGTTCGCTCATCGGCGGCGCAAACATCGATTTGCCATCGAACACCGGCGCTAACTGTTGCAGTCTTTCTGGGGTGATGGTCAAGCCGCAATAATCGCGCGTGCGCGTTGCCAGCACTCGGCCCGACCGATCGACCAGATTGGCGCCTTCGGCGGCATCCGATTGGCGCAATGCGTCGATCGCGTTGACCAGCGTGTCGCTGGCCGCACCGCGACACGCGGCGTTCTGCGCGGCGGCGGCGATGACGCGCACATCCTTGGCCCAACGCTCGACATTCAACTGCTTCTCACGAATCCACGTTTCGAGCACGCCCGCCTGCGTATCGAGTAGCGAGCGCAGGTTGGCGGCGGCCAGCGTTCGTAGCTCGCGCTGCACGTCGAGGTAAATCCATGTGCCCAGCGCGATTGCGGCCGTTGCCCCAATGCCGGCTATTGCCAGACGCGACGCCGATACCGAAACCATCAGGGAGCGCCGCGCCACTCACCCGACGCAATCTGCGAATGAGTGATCCGCTCGATCTCGACCTGTTCGATACCGGCAGCAACGAATCCGAGCCTCGATGCCGCCGCATACGACAGATCGATGACGCGATCCGACTTGAACGGCCCGCGATCGTTGACGCGCACGATCACGCTTTGCCGCGTCCGCACGCCGGTGACGCGCACGTAGCTCGGAATCGGCATGGTCGGATGCGCCGCGGTCATCGCAAACATGTCGTAGATCTCACCGCTCGCGGTGCGGTTGCCGTGAAACTGCTTGCCGTACCACGATGCTGTGCCGCGCTCGCGAAACGCAACGTCGGTCGTCAGCGGTGTGTAGCTGCGTCCCAGTGCGACGTACGGCCGGTTCGCGCGCGCGAAAAACGGCTCGACTTTCGGCACCGCATCCGCAGTCGAAGCGACGTCGTTCGGTGCGCGGTCAGGTGGCCCGTCGTTCTGGTAATAGCCGCCGCGCTGGGTAGCGCCACACGCCGCCAGCAGCACCACGCAAAAAATCGGGGGCAGGCCCCGAAGGTTCACGACTGAACCAACTTGCGATGGGCGGAAATCGCCATCAGCAAACCGCACGCCATGCCGAGCGTGACCAGCGCGGTGCCGCCATAACTGATGAACGGCAGCGGCACACCCACCACCGGCAGGATGCCGCTCACCATGCCCATGTTGACGAATGCATAGGTGAACATGATGAGGCCGATCGAGGCGGCGAGCAGCCGCGCAAACAACGTCGGCGCGCTGATGGCGATCGCGAACGCGCGCCACACCAAAGCGAAGAACAACAGCACCAGCACGACATTGCCGACCAGGCCGAACTCTTCCGAGTAAACGGCAAAAATGAAATCGCTGGTGCGCTCAGGAATGAATTCCAGGTGCGCCTGCGTGCCTTGCATCCAGCCTTTGCCGAACATGCCGCCCGAGCCGATCGCAATCATCGCCTGCAATGTGTGAAAGCCTTTGCCGAGCGGGTCGATCGACGGATCGATCAGCGTCATCACGCGCTCGCGCTGATAGTCGTGCAGGTACGTCCATGCAACCGGCAACATTGCGATGCCGCCGACGAGCATCACCGCGAGCCATTTCCAAGGCAGCCCGGCAAAGAAAATTACAAACACTCCCGCCGCGAGCACGAGCACGGCGGTGCCCAGATCGGGCTGCTTCAGGATCAACGCCACCGGCACCGCGACCAGCACCGCGGCCGCCACAAAATCAAACCCGCGCAACACGCCTTCGCGCTTGTGGAAGTACCACGCGAGCATCATCGGCAACCCGAGCTTCATGATCTCCGACGGCTGAATCCGCGTCACCTTGATGTCGAGCCAGCGCGTCGCACCCTTGACCGTCTCGCCGCTGATCTCGGTCGCGATCAACAGGCCGACACCGATCACATACACCGGCAGCGCCAGCCGCATCATCCACTGCGGCCTGATGTTCGCGGCGACGAACAGCGCAGCAAACGCAAAGCCGAAGTTGCGAATCTGATCGGTGACGCGCCACGGAAATGCGTTGCCGGCTGAATACAGCGTGATCAAT
>JBGSWX010000096.1:0-7369 GCA_041751695.1 Burkholderiaceae bacterium
CGCAGAGCCATCGATACAGCGAGCGCCAGGCCGACAGTGTGCGTGCGATCGACGCCGGAGCCAGCCCGGCCGCGTGCAGCTTCGTCACGAAACGGCGAATGTCGTGCGCGCTCAGCGTCGCGAACGATTGTTTGTCGGCCAATTCGACCAGCTTGCCCAGGTCGGCCTGATACGCCGCGAGCGTGTGGCGCGAGGCGCGTCGCAGCGTCGCAAGCTCGCTCAAAAAACCATCGACCTGCGCGCCTGGCATCGACTGAATCGCTATGCGCGCAACCGCGCAAGCGCCGCACTGGCAAGCTCACTGATTCGCTCGAGAAACGCGGTGCCCATCGACGAATGAAAGCGCTCCGGGTCGGCCGAACCCAGAACCAGCATGCCGAAGGTTTGCGGATCGGCTCCCGAATTTTCTTCAAAGCGGAGCGGCAGCAGTGCGAGGCTTTTGACCGCGCCGTTTTCGCCGAGCCAGGACGCCGCTTCGAAGCCGACGTTCGCTCCGCAGAACGGCACCCGCATGCTGTGGGCGAAAGTCACCGTATCGCTTTCGACCGCGCGCGCGCAATCGAGCAATGACAGCTCGGCCTTCGTGCTCCACAGGCGAAGCCCCGCGTAAGGCACGTCAAAGACGCGCTTCAATTCTTCGAGCAAAGTTTCGGGCAACGCCGCCTCGTCGGTTTCGCTCAGCAGCGAGCGAACCCAGAGGACAAGCTTGTCGGAAATCGCATCGTTTTCCTGGCCGTGCCGCACCATCTCTGCGACCCTGGCTTCGAGCGCCTTGATCCGCTCGCGCAGCACCAACGATTGGCGCTCGACCAGCGAGATCGCCTGCCCTTCGTGCGGGTGCGGCAGCTGCATCTGCGACAGCAGCTGCGGATGTTGTTCAAAAAAGTCGATGTGGCGCGCCAGATAGTGGGCGATGTCTTGAGCCTGCAGAGTTGTCATGGTCGCTTGTTCGGGTTCAAATATCGATTTCGCCTTTGAATACAGTGACGGCAGCGCCACTCATCAATACCGGCTGTACATCATGCGCGACGTTGCGCCAGTCGATCACGAGCTCGCCGCCGCGCGCGATCACTTTAACCGGACTATCGAGCAATCCGCGCCGAATACCGCTGACCACTGCGGCGCACGCTCCGGTGCCGCACGCCAACGTCTCACCGGCGCCACGTTCCCACACCCGCAGGCGGATGCAGAGCCGATCGACGATCTGCATGAAGCCCGCGTTGACACGATTGGGAAAGCGATGATGAAGCTCGATCAGCGGGCCGTCCGCCGCGACCGCCGCGGCGTCGACATCGGTCACGATCTGCACCGCGTGCGGGTTGCCCATCGATGACACGGCGATCGTCACTTCGCGCCCGATGTAAAGTGGCCATAATTTTTCGCCGTGCTCGATAGTCGCCGTCAAAGCGGTCGTGTCGAACGGGACTTGCACCGGCTCGAAGCGCGGCGTGCCCATATCGACCGACACTTCGCCATTTTCGAGCAAGTGCGGCTCGATGACGCCGCCTGAAGTACGCACCCGGATGACGCGCTTGGCCGTCAGTCCCTCGTCGTGCACGAACTTGACGAAGCAACGAGCACCGTTGCCGCACTGCTCGACTTCGCCGCCATCGCTGTTGAAAATGCGGTAGCCAAAATCGACGTCTGACTGCTGCGCCGGCTCGACCAGCAAGACCTGATCGGCGCCGACACCGAGGCGGCGATTCGCCAGTGCCTGCACCTGCTCGCGCGACAAATCGATCGGCTGCGCAACCCCATTTAACATCACGAAGTCGTTGCCCGCGCCGTGCATCTTGGTGAACCGAAGCTTCATCGAGTCACGCTGCCCCCGGCGTGTGCGGCGCGCGGGCATAAACATTCGGCTGCCCGGCCGGGCGCGTCTTGAAACGCCGATGGGTCCACAGGTATTGCTCGGGCATCTTGAGCACCCAGCGCTCGATTTCGCGATTCATGCGCGCGGTGTCGGCTTCGATCGAGTCGCCGGGAAAATCCGGCCACGGCGCCTCGAAGTGCAACACGTATCCCTCGTCGGTCATCTCGGTTACCGCCATCATGACCTGCGCGCCAATGATGCGTGCAATCCGCGGCACCATAGGAATCGTCGCCGACGGCACGCCGAAAAAAGGCACGAAGATCGAGTTGGTCGCGCCCAGGTCCATGTCGGGCAGGTAGTACAGCGGCAGCCCTTGCTTGACATTTCGAATCACGGTGCGCATGTCGGCTCCCTGGCGCGCCACCAGCACCGGATCGTTGAATCGCTGCCGGCCCATCAACAGCCAGGCGTCCCACGCGGCATTGCTCTGCTTCGAGTAGACCGAGATACCGCGCATCAGCGTGTTGAAGCGAATGCCGCCCGCATCGAGGCCGACAAAATGCGGCGCGATCAAAATCAACGGCCGCTCCGCGGCGCGTTGCAAATGGTCAAGACCTTCAACCGCAATGTAGCGCTCAACCGCTTCTCTGTCGCCGCGCCACAGCACCGAATGATCGAGTGCGCTGCGCGCGATATTGCGAAAGCAACGGCGGGCGATGTGCACCCGCTGCCGCTCGTCGAGCGCCGGAAAACACAACCGAAGATTGGTCAGCGTGACTCGCCGGCGCGGCACGACGATCCACCACAGCAGGTCCCCGCCCATATCGGCGAGCCGCGTGCGCGCGCGCTGCCGCCAATTCGAGGTCGCGTTGATCAGCGCGATCCACAATCTTGCCGCTAGTCGGGAAATAAGCGCGGGCAGCCGTTTCTCCGCGGGTTCTAATACAATCGCCGCTTCGCCGAGTTAACGACAACTTGCGGGGCGAAGTCGGCCAAGCATAGCCGAGGCAAATACCGCTAAAGCGTCGCACTCCGAAGAGTGCGAAACGCAAACTAACGTTCGCACAGGAGTGACCATGTCAGGCAATTTCCTCTTTACCTCCGAATCCGTTTCGGAAGGCCATCCGGACAAAGTGTCCGATCAGATTTCAGACGCCATTCTTGACGCAATCCTCGCGCAGGATCCGCGGTCGCGCGTCGCCGCAGAAACCTTGTGCAACACCGGCCTGGTCGTGCTTGCGGGCGAGGTCACGACCAACGCGCACGTCGATTACATTGAAGTCGCGCGCCGGACGATCAAGCGCATCGGCTACGACAACACCGAATTCGGCATCGATTACAAAGGCTGCGCGGTCCTGGTCGCCTACGACAAGCAAAGCAACGACATCGCGCAAGGCGTCGATCACGCATCGGACGACTTTTTGAATCAAGGCGCGGGCGATCAGGGACTGATGTTCGGCTACGCGTGCGACGAAACGCCCGAGTTGATGCCGGCGCCGATTTACTACGCGCACCGATTGGTCGAGCGCCAGGCCGATTTGCGCCGCGACGGCCGAATGCCGTACCTGCGGCCCGACGCGAAGAGTCAGGTCACCATGCGCTACGTCGACGGCAAGCCGCATTCGATCGACACCGTCGTGCTGTCATCGCAGCACGCGCCTGAAATGTCGGATGGCAAGGTGATGAAGAAAGAATTCACCGAAGCGGTCGTCGAGTTGATCATCAAGCCGTCGCTGTCGCCGGAGTGGCTGAAGAACACGCGCTATCTGGTGAACCCAACCGGGCGCTTCGTCGTCGGTGGTCCGCAAGGCGATTGCGGACTCACGGGCCGCAAAATTATCGTCGACACCTACGGCGGCGCATGCCCGCACGGCGGCGGCGCCTTCTCCGGCAAAGACCCGTCGAAGGTCGATCGCTCGGCCGCGTACGCGGCGCGCTATGTTGCGAAGAACGTCGTGGCGGCAGGCATTGCCAGACAGTGCCAGGTGCAGGTCGCCTATGCGATCGGCGTCGCGCAGCCGATGAACATCACGGTTTACACCGAAGGCACCGGCGTGATTCCTGACGAACAAATCAGCAAACTGGTGGCGGAACACTTCGATCTGCGGCCGCGGGGCATTATTCAGATGCTCGATCTGCTGCGGCCGATTTACGAGAAGACCGCCGCCTACGGACACTTCGGTCGTGACGAGCCCGAGTTCACCTGGGAAAAAACCGATCGCGCGGCGCTACTGGCAGATGCAGCCGGGATACGGCGCAGGGTTGGAGAACCCGTCACGGCCTAGCGCCGTCAGAACAGCCCGACGATACGGCCGTCATCATCGACGTCGATCGCCGCCGACGACGGATTCGCAGGCAAGCCGGGCATCGTAAGAATGTCGCCGCAGACGAGCACTACGAACTCGGCACCGGCAGCGAGCCGCACTTCGCGGATGTTCAGCGCATGCCCGCTCGGCGCGCCGCGCAGCTGCGGATCGGTCGAGAACGAGTACTGCGTCTTCGCAATGCAGACCGGGTAGTGGCCGAAGCCTTGGTCCTGAAGACTTCGCAACTGCGCGCGCACCTTCGTGTCCGCGGTCACCTCGGAGGCGCCGTAGATCTTCTTCGCGATCGCTTCGGCCTTCTGCCACAACGTGTCGCCGTCTTCGTAGACGAAGCGCATATCGGCCGGCGTCGTCTCTGCAATCCGAACCACAACGCGCGCCAGTTCCTCGGCGCCTAGTCCGCCGTCGGCCCAGTGACGCGCCACCACCAGCGGCACCTCATGGTGCGCCAGCTTGCGCTTGAGCAGCGCCAGCTCGGCGTCGGTGTCGTGCACGAAGTGGTTGATCGCGATGACACACGGCAGCCCGTAGTGATTGCGCACGTTGTTGATGTGGCGCTCGAGGTTCGCGATACCCTTTTCCAGTCGCGTCAGATCCTCGACTTGCAGCGTCTTCACCTCGGCGCCGCCGTGGAATTTGATCGCACGCACGGTTGCGACGAGCACGACCACGTCAGGCCGCAGGCCGGATTTGCGGCACTTGATGTCGATAAATTTTTCGGCGCCGAGGTCGGCGCCGAAGCCGGCCTCGGTGACGACGTAGTTGGCGAGCTTCAGTGCAGTGCGCGTGGCGATCACCGAGTTGCAGCCGTGCGCGATGTTGGCGAATGGCCCGCCGTGAATGAACGCCGGATTGTTCTCCAGCGTCTGCACCAGGTTCGGCTTGATGGCGTCGCGCAGCAGCGCCGTCATCGCACCATGCGCCTTGAGCTGGCTCGCGATAATCGGTTGCTGATCGCGCGTATACCCGACGACGATGCGGCCGATGCGCTGCTTGAGGTCGGGCAGGTTATTGGCGAGGCACAGGATCGCCATGATCTCCGAGGCGACGACGATGTCGAAGCCGTCCTGCCGCGGGTACCCGTTGCCCGGGCCGCCGAGCCCGACCGTGATGTCGCGCAGCGCTCGATCGTTCATGTCCACCACGCGGTGCCACGTGATACGGCGCGGGTCGAGCCCGAGCGCGTTGCCGTGATGAATATGATTGTCGATCAGCGCCGCGAGCAGGTTGTGGGCGAGCGCGATGGCGTTGAAGTCGCCGGTGAAGTGCAGGTTGATGTCTTCCATCGGCACTACCTGCGCGTAGCCGCCGCCGGCGGCGCCGCCCTTCATGCCGAACACCGGTCCGATCGAGGGCTCGCGCAGGCAAACGATCGCGTTCTTGCCGATGCGGTTGAGCGCGTCACCGAGCCCTACCGTCGTCGTTGACTTGCCTTCGCCCGCGGGCGTCGGACTGATACCGCTCATCAAAATCAGCTTGCCCTCGGGCCGATCGGCCAGGCTCGCGATGTGCGCCAGCGAGAGCTTGGCTTTGTAGCGGCCGTAGGGCTCGAGCTCGCTTTCCGGAATTTGCAGGCGATCACGCGCCAGATCGACGATCGCCCGCAAGGTCGCGCGTTGTGCGATCTCGATGTCGCTCAGCATGGTTGCCTCGATAAGCTCTTAGGAAAGCTTGGGTGATTGAATCTTCTTAATTATGGCGAATCGGCGGCTTGAGAACGCACGAAGCCATCTCCGAATCAAGCCTCGCTATACTTCGCCCCGCTTCGAGGAGCGTTGCGACAGCCTTTAACGGCTGCCAGGCTCGAAGCGGTTCGACTCCCCGTCGAACTCGTAACAACGGCGCTCGCGAACCCCTACAAGGAGCGCGAGATGAGCGCCGTCTTAAAACCCAATCAAAAGTCTTCCGGCGACTACGTCGTCGCCGATCTTGCCTTAGCCGACTGGGGCCGCAAGGAGATTCGCATTGCCGAAACCGAGATGCCGGGACTGCTGGCCATTCGCGACGAGTATGCGAGCACGCAGCCGCTGCGCGGCGCGCGCATCACCGGCTCGTTGCACATGACGATTCAAACAGCGGTTCTGATCGAGACGCTGCAGACGCTCGGCGCCGAAGTTCGCTGGGCAAGCTGCAATATTTTTTCAACGCAGGACCACGCCGCCGCGGCCATCGCGGCCAGCGGCACCGCCGTTTTCGCCGTCAAAGGCGAGTCGCTGGCTGACTACTGGGATTACACGCATCGGATTTTCGAGTGGCCCGATGGTGGTCATAGCAACATGATCCTGGACGATGGAGGCGATGCAACGCTGCTGCTGCATCTGGGCAGCAAGGCAGAGAAAGATTCGCAAGTCATCTCGAAGCCCGGCGGCGAAGAGGAAGAATTCCTGTTCGCGTCGATCAAGGCCAAGCTCGCCAAAGAGCCGGCCTGGTATTCAACGCGGCTGGCAAAGATCAAGGGCGTTACCGAAGAAACCACGACCGGCGTCAAGCGGCTTTATCAGATGGCCAAGGAAGGCAAGCTTGCTTTTCCGGCCATCAACGTCAACGATTCGGTCACGAAGAGCAAGTTCGACAATTTGTACGGATGCCGCGAGTCGCTGGTCGACGGCATCAAGCGCGCGACCGATGTGATGATCGCCGGCAAAGTCGCGGTGGTGGCCGGCTACGGCGACGTCGGCAAGGGTTCGGCGCAGGCGCTGCGCGCGCTCTCAGCGCAGGTGTGGGTGACCGAGATCGATCCGATTTGCGCGCTGCAGGCGGCGATGGAAGGTTATCGCGTGGTGACAATGGACTACGCGGCGGATAAAGCCGACATCTTCGTCACCGCGACCGGGAATTTTAATGTGATCACGCGCGATCACATGGTCAGGATGAAGGACCAGGCGATCGTCTGCAACATCGGCCACTTCGACAACGAGATCGACATTGCCGGCGTCAAGCAGTACCAGTGGGAGAACATCAAGCCGCAGGTCGATCACATCATCTTCCCCGACGGCAAGCGAATCATTTTGCTGGCCGAGGGCCGATTGGTGAACCTGGGTTGCGGCACCGGGCATCCGAGTTACGTGATGTCGAGCTCGTTCGCCAATCAGGTGATCGCGCAGATCGAGCTGTTTGGCAACACCGACAAGTATCCGGTCGGCGTTTACGTACTGCCCAAGCATCTCGACGAAAAAGTTGCGCGGCTGCAGTTGAAGAAGCTCAATGCGCAGTTGACCGAGTTGACCGATGC
>JBGSWX010000097.1:0-7623 GCA_041751695.1 Burkholderiaceae bacterium
CAAGAGGTCGTCCGAATTGCCTGACGACCATAGCGAGTTGGAACCACTCCTTCCCATCCCGAACAGGACCGTGAAACGATTCAGCGCCGATGATAGTTAGATGTATTTCTAGCGAAAGTAGGACATTGTCAGGCTAGCTATCCCAAACGCCCCGGTACAAAGTGCCGGGGCGTTTTGTTTTTTGCATCCGCGCGCGTCAGGTCATTTACCCGCGACGATGACGTCCCATGGTCCGCGAGCGTCGATGAACATCACACACGCCTGCGCACTCTCGCAGCGAGCAGCGTGCTTGGCCTTGTCCTTGAAAGCGAAGTACGAGCCGGGACTAAGCCGATACTCTTTGCCGTCCACGATAAGAACCAGGTTGCCGGTGACTGTCGTCGCGTAATGGTCTGGTGAGTGATGATGAGACGGTGCTGCGAAGCCTGCGGCATAACGCAGATAGAAGTGGCTAGGGCCCTTTGACATGTCACCGTTGACGACTGCGGTCGCAACACCGGGGATGCCGGCGTCTTTCCATTTGAGATAGGCGGCCGGCTGCGTTATGGCCGCTGCGCCTTGCGCGTCAGCCGTGGGCACATACGCCGACAAGAGCGCGGCGAGAGCTGCCATCATGTAGATGGCGCTGTGTTGCTTCATCAGTTCCTCCTTGCGGTAAGTGAAAGCCGGTATGAATGCAGCGGTTGAGCGCGGCATATGCGTATATGTATTCCGCCCCACGGCGGCCGCAAATGGGCAAGATTGCGTACGACAGGAGCGGGACCTAACACGGACCGTCCGTCGGTCGTCGGGCACGCTGCACCCGCTTTCAGCGCCTATACTGTATAAAAATACAGTATTAACAAAAAATCCGATGAAAAGCGCAGGCGTTCGCCCCCGCACTGCAGCCGTCGCGTCTGCTCAGTCAGGTGCGCGGGCGGAATCGATATTGCCATTACAGCTTGCGCACCGAGCAGAGTCACGTTCACTGGATTCGCTTTTTTATCCGCTTTTCCAGTTTGCAGCATCCGCGCGTGGTGGGGTGCGGAGGTGGAGGTGTTTCTGAGCCCGCTGCATTGTTCGGAGCCTGATTCGGGGTGCACGCTCTGGATGCAGCGCTGGGTGACAGCGGCATTGGTGGCCATTTACCACTGATGCGCGGCCTGCACACATGCTGCAATCTTCCAAGAATATTTTGCCTGCCTTGGGCGCGCGCGTGTGGCGCGCCAATTCGGACACAGGCGAATCAAACGCTCGGACGGTACCGACACGCTTTGCTGCGCTGGACAAACTGCTGCCGAATGAGGGTTGGCCGCAGCGCACGTTGATCGAGCTGCTGGCGCCGTGCGGCGTTGGAGAAATGCGCTTGTTGATGCCGGTGCTGGCGCTTTTGATGCGTGCACGCCAACCGGTTGCGTGGGTCGAGCCACCGCATGTTCCTTATCCGCGCGCGCTGATCGCACACGGTGTGCTGCTCGATCAATTGCTGGTGATTCGCGCGCATGATCGAGCGCAGCGCTTGTGGGCGACTGAGCAGGCGCTTAAAAGCGGCAGCGTGGCGGCGGTCGTGGCCTGGCTGCCGGAGGACAACACACGCCTGACGTCGTTCCAAGTACTGCGCCGTTTGCAGCTGGCGGCGCAGAGCATGAAGCGAGAGCCGGGGCTGGTGTTCATGCTGCGCTCGCCGGTAGCACGCACTGCTGCATCGCCGGCGCCGCTGCGAATCGAGTTGTCTGCCTGCAAACGTGGTGTTGCGATCGATATCTTCAAGCGGCGCGGCATGCCGGCGCACGCCATAGTGCAGCTTGCGCTGCCGGGGCCTGCAGCACAGCGCTTCGATGCACTGCTCGAAGAAGAACAGACCGCAGAAGCTTCAATCGATGCTGTGGATTGCCGTTTGTCTGCCTGAGCTGCCGCTCGAAGTGGCCGCAGTCGATGCCGTGCCGCTGGCGGTGTGCGACACAACGCACGTGCTGCTTGCCAACCGTGCCGCACGCGAGGCCGGCGTGCAGGCGCAGATGAAGCGTGCGACTGCGCTCGCGATCTGTCCGCATCTGCAAAGCACGCTGCGCGTGCTAGCGCAGGAAAATCAGGCGCTGCAGGCGATCGCTGCATGGGCGCAGCGCTTTACGCCGAACGTTGCGCTGGTGTCGCCGTGCGAAGAATCCGACGCTGATCTTGCATCCGGACTGCTGCTCGAGATTTCTGGCAGCGTGAAGCTCTTCAACGGCCATACGAGCATCGTCAGAAATTTGCGCGTGGGTCTGGCGCGGCAAGAGCACATGGTGCAAATGGCGCTGGCGCCGGTGCCGCAGGCGGCATGGATGCTGGCATGTGCGGCACGTGACGGTGAAGTGCCGCAGGTCAATGAGGTTATCCAGCTGCCGGCAGCGCTGGCCGATCTGCCGGTCTGGCTGCTTGGGCCAAGCCGGCCGCATTGGGATGCGCTGCGCGGCATCGGCGTCACGCGCATTGCAGATTTGCGGCAGCTTCCGCGCAGCGGGATCGCACGGCGCTTTTCGGCGCGTCTGCTTGACGAGCTCGATCGCGCGCTGGGACGCAAGCCCGATCCGCGCGTGTGGTTCGTTGCACCACCGGTATTCGAAGTGAAGCTCGAGCTGCTGGCGCGTGTCGATCATGCCGACGCGCTGCTGTTCGCGGCGCGCCGAATGATCGTGCAGATGACTGGCTGGCTGGCGGCGCGCCACGCGGCAACGCGTACGATCGAATTCACGCTGGTGCACGAAGACCGCGATCCATCCCCGCTGGCAGTGCATCTGGCCGATGCCTCCAATGACGAAGAGCGGATGACGACGCTGCTGCGTGAGCTGCTCGGCCGCACGCAACTCGCTGCGCCGGTGTACGAGCTGCATCTGCGTTGCGCGCAGATCGTGCCATCGCAACTTTCGCACGGAGAATTGTTTGCGACTGCGCGTGGCGAGCAGGAAGGGCTGCTGCGTCTGATCGAACGCTTGCAGGCGCGCCTTGGACCCACCGCGGTCGTACATCTTGAGCCGCGCGACGATCACCGCCCCGAGCATGCATTTCGCGAAGTGCCGATCGACCGCGCGAGTGCGTCGCGTTCGTCCGACGTTTGCTGTACGGCACCGCGCCCACTCTGGCTGTTGCCCGATCCGATTCCGCTCACCGAACATCAGCATCGCCCGGTCTATGGCACACCGCTAACGATTCTGTCGGGCCCGGAACGCATCGAAAGCGGTTGGTGGGATGGGCAATGGGCCGAGCGCGATTACTTCATCGCGCGTGACGAGCAGCATGCGTTGCTGTGGATTTTCCGGCCGCGCGTCCCCGATCCGTCGCTGCGCCACCGCTGGTACCTGCACGGAAAGTTCGGATGAGCTCGAACAGCCTGCCCGGTTATGCCGAGCTGCACTGCGTAACGAACTTCAGTTTTCTGCGCGGCGCTTCGCACGGCGAAGAACTGGTCGAGCGCGCCGCAGCGCTCGGCTACGCGGCGCTCGCGATTACCGACGAGTGTTCGGTCGCCGGCGTCGTGCGAGCGCATGTCGAAGCTAAGGAGCGCGGCCTGCATCTGATCATCGGCAGCGAAGTGCGGTTGGTCACGGCCGGGGGCGAGCCGTATGCAAAGCTGGTGCTGCTGGCGACCGACCGCGCGGCGTACGGCAACCTGTCGGAGTTCATCACGCTGGCGCGCACGCGCACTGAGAAAGGCAGCTATCTCGCTTATGCATCGGATCTCGAAGGCAAGGCAGCGGCGCACTCGTACCTGCAAGGGCTGCCTGGCTGCCTGGCGCTGCTGATCCCAGCGGGCGACGCTTCGTTCGAACAGTTGTTCGGCCAGGCGATGTGGCTCAAGACGTGGTTTCCCGAGCGCGCGTGGATCGCGGTTGAAAATTTGCTGCGCGCCACTGATGGCCCGCTGATCGAATGCATCGAGCGCGTTGCAAACCTCACGGGTGTGCGGCTGGTCGCTGCCGGCGACGTGCATATGCATCTGCGCTCGCGCAAGCCGGTGCTCGACGTGGCTGCGGCGATCCGGCTCGGAAAGCCGGTAGCCGAATGCGGCTTCGCGCTGGCGTCGAACGCTGAGCAGTACCTTCGGCCGCGCGTGCGGTTGGCGCAGCTCTACGCACCCGAGTGGCTCGATGAAACGCTGAAGATCGCCGCGTGCTGCCGGTTTTCGCTGAACGAATTGCGCTACGAGTATCCGCAGGAGATCGTGCCGCCGGGTGAGACGTCGACGAGCCATCTGCGCGCACTGACTGAAGCCGGCGCACGCCAGCGCTTTCCGGAAGGCGTGCCGCCCGCAGTGCGCATGCAGATCGAGAAAGAGCTCGCGCTGGTGGCCGAGCTGAAGTACGAAGCGTTTTTTCTGACGATCGAGGACGTGGTGCGCTTCGCGCGCTCGCAAGGCATTTTGTGCCAGGGGCGCGGCTCGGCGGCCAACTCGGTGGTGTGTTATTGCCTGCGCATCACCGAGGTTGATCCGCGCCGCTGCAATGTGCTGTTCGAGCGTTTCATCAGCCGCGAGCGCAATGAGCCGCCAGATATCGATGTCGATTTCGAGCATCAGCGGCGCGAAGAAGTCATTCAATATATCTACGACAAATACGGGCGCGACCGCGCAGCACTCGCCGCGACCGTCATCTGCTATCGCTCGCGCAGCGTGCTGCGCGATGTCGGCAAAGCGCTCGGCTTCGATCCGCAGCGTATAGACCAGGTCGCGAAGAACCACCAGTGGTGGGATAGCGGCCAGCGCCACGCGCAGGGAATGATCGAAGCGGGGTTCGATCCCGACAGCTTTTCGATCCGCCAGTGGCTGACGATCGCTGCCGAGCTGCGCGGCTTTCCGCGCCATTTGTCGCAGCACGTCGGCGGCTTCGTGATTGCGCGCGACAAGCTGTCGCGCCTGGTGCCGATTGAAAACGCCGCGATGGAAGATCGATGCGTGATTCAGTGGGACAAGGACGATCTCGAATCGCTCGGCCTGCTGAAGGTCGACGTGCTGGCGCTCGGCATGCTCTCTGCGATCCGCCGCTCGCTCGAATTCATCGCGCAGAAGCTCGACCGGCCGTTTGCGATGGGCGACATCGAAGATGACGACACGCCAACCTACGACATGATCTGCGCCGCCGACACGATCGGCACGTTCCAGATCGAATCGCGCGCGCAGATGACGATGCTGCCGCGATTGAAGCCGCGCTGCTATTACGACCTGGTGGTCGAAGTTGCGATCGTGCGGCCGGGGCCGATTCAGGGTGGCATGGTGCATCCGTACCTGCGCCGGCGCGACGGCAAAGAAGACGTCGACTATCCGAGCAAGGAAATCAGATCCGTGCTCGAACGCACGCTGGGCGTGCCGATCTTTCAGGAGCAGGTGATGCAGCTCGCGATCGTCGCCGCCGATTACACGGCGGGCGAGGCCGATCAGCTGCGGCGCTCGATGGCGGCGTGGAAACGCAAAGGCGGGCTCGGCCCGCACAAGGAGCGGCTGATCACACGCATGACGGCGAAGGGGTACGCGCTCGAATTCGCCGAGCGCATCTTCAAGCAGATCGAAGGGTTCGGCGAGTACGGATTTCCGGAGAGCCACGCGGCGAGCTTTGCGTTGCTGGCTTATGTGTCGTGCTGGATCAAGCGCCATCATCCCGATGCGTTTTTGGCCGGATTGCTTAACAGCCAGCCGATGGGTTTTTATGCGCCGGCGCAGCTGGTGCAAGACGCGCGCCGGCATGAAGTCGAAGTGCGCGCTGTCGACGTGACGGTGAGCCAGGTCGAATCGACGCTCGAGCCGTCTGTAAGAGGCACAGACATGCAGGCGGTGCGGCTCGGATTGAATCGCATCAGCGGGCTCAGAGAAGATTCGATCAAGCGCATCGTCGAAGCCCGCATCGAGCGCGAGTTCGACAACGTCGAAGACATGGCGATGCGCCCGCAGCTAAATTCATTCGAGCTCGAAGCGCTCGCGGCCAGCGGCGCGCTGGCCATGCTGGCCGGTCACCGTCATCAGGCGCATTGGGAAGCGCTCGGCGTCGAAACGCGCCGCACCGAAATGCTGAAATCGGCGCGCTTTTCCGAGCAGCGAATCGAGCTTACGGCGCCCACCGAGGGCGCGGATATCGTTGCCGACTATCAGCGGCTCGGCTTGACGCTCGGCCGCCACCCGCTCGCTCTGCTGCGGCCGCGGCTGACACAGATGAAAATCAAAACCTCGCTCGAGTTGCAAGCCACTCCAAGCGGGCGGCTTACGCACGCGTGCGGCATCGTCACGCACCGGCAGCGGCCACAGACCGCCAAGGGCTCGGTATTCGTGACGATCGAAGACGAAACCGGGCCGGTCAATATCATTTTCTGGAATGATGTTTTCGAGCGCGAGCGCAACGTTGTCGTCGGCTCGACCCTGCTGGGCGTGCACGGCGTCTGGCAATCCGAGGCCGGCGTCATGCACCTGCTGGCAAGGCGTGCCACCGATTACTCGCGCCTGCTCGGGCGGCTTGCGACTTCGTCGCGCGATTTTCACTGAATACAATCGGCGCCGGGAGACACTCGTGCGCATTGTCTGGTTTGGCCTGCTGTTGGTGACGGTCGTCGTAATGGCGATCGCGCTTTGGTATCGGCAAGCGAGCCTGCCGGTGCACGAAGGAACGTTCAGCGTGCCGGGTCTGCAGCAACCGGTGCGCATCGAGCGCGACGCGCACGGCATTCCGAACATCATCGCAGCCAGCGAACGCGATGCGACCTTTGCGTTGGGTTACACGCACGCGCAGGACCGGCTATGGCAAATCGAGATGAATCGCCGAACTGCCGCCGGGCGCCTCGCGGAAGTGCTCGGCGAACCCGCGCTCGATACCGATAAGTTTCTGCGCACGATCGGCATCGCGCGCACTGCGCAAAGCATTTATGAAAATCTAGATGCCGAGCATCGCGACTTGCTCGACGCCTATGCCGCGGGCGTTAATGCATACCTGAGCAAACGCGGCGGGCCGTTGCCGCCCGAGTTTTTTCTGACGCGCGCACCGAAGCCCGAGCCGTGGACACCGGCCGATTCGATCGGCTGGTCGCTGATGATGGCGTGGGATCTAGCGCGC
This sequence comes from Burkholderiaceae bacterium, assembly GCA_041751695.1. GTDB lineage: Bacteria > Pseudomonadota > Gammaproteobacteria > Burkholderiales > Burkholderiaceae_F > JACCZX01. The sequence continues at coordinate 7,050 of JBGSWX010000097.1, forward strand.
TATTCGTATTCGCGCGAGCTGCGTCGCCTGCAGTTGTCGCAGCGGTTTTCGGTGGCGGAGATCAACGATTTTTATCCGCCGTATCCGGGCGACGCGCCGCCGGCGACTGCGGACTACGCCGAGCTGTATCGCCTGCTCGGTCTCAAAGCAACGACGGTGACGGCGTTGAACGTACCTGCCCTTGGCTTCGGCGACGGCGAAGCACTCGGCTCGAACAACTGGATTGTTTCGGGGCAGCGCACCGTCAGCGGCAAACCGATGGTGGCCAACGATCCGCATCTGGGACTGACGACGCCTTCGGTCTGGTATTTCGCCGGCATGCAGGCACCGGGCTTGAAAGTGATGGGGGCGACGCTGCCGGGCGTGCCGGGCGTCGTTCTCGGCCGCAACGATCGCATTGCGTGGGCGTTTACCAATACCGGCGTCGACCAACAGGATTTGTATATAGAGCGCATCCATCCCGAGCGGCCCGACGAGTATCAGACGCCAGGGGGCTGGACGCGTTTTATCACGCGCATCGAGCGCATCCGCGTCAAGGGCGGCGACGACGTCGAATTGACGGTGCGCGAGACGC
>JBGSWX010000098.1:0-2246 GCA_041751695.1 Burkholderiaceae bacterium
ATCCGCCGCCCACTCGCGCTGGACCTGCGCGTTGTAGTTCAGATAGAGCCGGCCGTCGATAACCGTGAACGTCGATGGATCGATGTCGGCTTTGTACCCGCGCGCGGTGCCGAACGCGCAGTAGCCACCGTACTGCGGAGAGTATTTCTCAGGATTGGCACCAAACGCCGCTCGGTTCTCCGCGTTGGCAAACACAAATGTCGAACCCCTGTATTCGAAACGCAGATCGTCCTTGCCACGAACCGGCTTGTTGTCCTTAAAGAACGCAACCGGATCGTAGCCTTTGATAGCGATGCCGTTGCTTTCATTGAACTCGCCGGCGCTCGAACCGAGAGCCATCGCGCTCAATGCCATTCCAGCGACAGCCGACCTAATTTTTGCGTTCATTTTTTCGTCTCCAAGCGGTTGCAGTACCGCTAAGTCGCAGAAGGGCGCCAAATCTTTCGCGGCTAGCCCAACATCACCCACGCGGGCGCATGATCGCTCGGCTTTTCGCGCCCGCGCACCGCCTTGTCGACGCCGGCCTGTTTAAGCTGCGATGCAGCTTTCGCATTCAGCAAAAGGTGATCGATCCGCAGCCCGGCATCGCGCGGCCACCGGTTTCTGAAGTAATCCCAGTACGTATAGATCGGAGTGTCCGGATGCAGCGTACGTATCGCGTCGGTCCAACCCTGAGCGAGCAACTGCCGGTAGGCCGCTCTGGTTTCGGGTTGCAGCAGTGCGTCGTCTTTGTACGACCTCGGTGAGTAAATATCGCTCACCGCATCGGTCGGCACCACGTTGTAATCGCCCGCAAGCACCACCGGCTCGCCGCAGTCCCATAGCTGAGCCGCGTGGTCGATCAGCCGCTTGAACCACGCCAGCTTGTAATCGAACTTAGGCCCCGGCTGTGGATTGCCGTTGGGCAAATAGATGGATCCAACGATGATGCCGTTGACCGACGCCTCCAGGTATCGGCTATGAGTATCGTCAGGATCATTCGGCAACCCGCGTCGTCTCTCCTTCGGATCTGCGCCCTTCACAAGGATCGCAACGCCATTAAACCCTTTTTGGCCGTGCCATATCGCACCATACCCGGCGCTTCTGATCGCCAGCTCTGGGAAGGTAACGTCCGATGTCTTCAGCTCTTGCAGGCAGGCGATATCTGGGCTCGCTTCTTCGAGCCAATCGAGCAAGCGCGGTAGCCGACTGGTGATGCCGTTAACGTTAAAGGTGGCGATTTTCATCGGGCGATCTTATTCGACCGCCGCCGCTTGCCAGTCTCGGCCTATCGGTGAACTTTTTCGCTCTTCGCCACCGTCGGCCAGCGCTCGTCGGCTGCTGGATCAATCGCGCCTTGTCTGACAACCGCTCGCGCTGTACCTGCGCGCGTTACATCGAAGTGAAACCTACTCGCGAATGACGATGGCGTAACTGGGAACAATGCCGCCCTGGAACGGCCCGGAAACCGCTGAAAAGTAGAGCGCGTTTGCGCCTACGTGCGCGCCTGGACCGGTATCTTCAAGAAGGGCGCAAGGCAGCTTCGAGGCGTGCTTAAGCGTCGTTGCGCGAGTGCTTCTCAAAACCGCGCTGCACAGCCTTGGAACGTGCGTTTCTCAATGCGAACATTAACGCGCGCGCCGTAGGCGGTTTCCGATCTGCCATCGCTACACATCTGCGGATTCACTTCGACGCGGATAGCGTTTCCGTCGGCTGACTGCGCATCGTAGGTGTGAGGCAGCGTCTCTTTGGCTGTTTGGTCAGTACCGGCCGTCTTGAATGCTGCGACGGGAAGCTTCACGGATACTTTGCCAGGGAGTTCGAGAACTGCGGTAGCGTCGGTAACAATAAGGCGCCATGACGGCGCCTCCCCAGTCGTAAGCAACCGCACGTTGGTCGCAATATCGCGTGGTAGCGTCTTGCACGAGTCAACGGTGCCTACGGCTCGTAGAAACTGGTAGACAGTCGTGTTTGTCTTGCTGCGATCGCCGCGCATCTCGACGTACAACGGCCGATATCGGTGCAACATGATTTGTCGGACTGCGCCAACCCCCGCGCGCAGCGCGCCGTTCGGTGTCTTATCATCAATCGGGAACAGCTGCTGCGACATCGCGCCACCGACGCAAGGCTGATACTGCAGCACTCCAGCACCGCCCTCACTTACAAAGCCGCGCAGCTCCGCCGCACCGCTGCCGGCAGCAGCAAGCGCAAGCGCGCAAAAAAGAAGCGCGCGCCGTGCAGATTCAGAACTGCAACGGCGCGCTTTA